>NZ_JAGHZH010000024.1:0-53480 GCF_017746885.1 Roseofilum sp. SBFL
GCTTTTTCCATGAAGTGAAGCTTAGTTAAACTCTTTCTTACATTAGATCACAAATATTGTAAAATAGGAGAATCCGATAGATTAGAAAGCAAGAAAAGCCGTCCTTTTAGGAC
This sequence comes from Roseofilum sp. SBFL, assembly GCF_017746885.1. Lineage (NCBI taxonomy): Bacteria > Bacillati > Cyanobacteriota > Cyanophyceae > Desertifilales > Desertifilaceae > Roseofilum > Roseofilum sp. SBFL. Next base: position 114 of record NZ_JAGHZH010000024.1, read on the forward strand.
GGGGTTTTCAACCCATTTTTCTGATAAGCAAAAACTTTATCTTGTTGAAAATTGCTTAAACTTGCCGGCTTTATGCTTAACGACCCAACTAACCTTTCGTAATCTACCAGAGTAGGATTGGGACCAGCACTTTGAGGTGGCTCTGGAAAAGCCGTCGAACTTTCAATTAATTCTCGCCCTAAAAGTTTGGTAATTTCCTGGAGATGTCCGTACAATTCGCGATTGTTTTCCTCGACCTCTTCAGCTTGTTCGATGTCGCCAGCACTTAAAAAAATTGGAGACTCTTCCTCTATCCTCTTGCTTAACCAAGCATCTATTTCTTTATCAATCTTGTCAAACTCATCTTCCTCCCTAAAATTGCCTTCCAACTGAACGTCATTTGCAGCTTTAGGATACCCTTGCCATCCCTGGCCAGTATCTCCTAATCCCAGAGTTGATTTTAGTTTTAAAACAGCATTTTTTAGCTCTTCTTCTCCCTCAGCAGCTTTAATTTCTTCGCTAATCGACTCTAACGAATCAATTTCAGCCCCACTCCAACCAGGTGCACTCATAGGAGGCTTGCTTTTCTGACTCGCAATACTTGCGATTACTGAACTCAGCCATTTTTTATTGGGAAGTTCATCTTTTGCAGGCAGTTTAGGTAGTCCTGGAATTAGGCTAGGTGGTGCATCTGTCATAGCTAGAGGAGCTAGAACTTGGTAGTCGTATTCATATTTATTAGACAAAATAAGCCTATTGGCAAAAGTTCCTTGTGCCAAAAACGTTACAATGCGGTATATCGCTTTGGTAACTTCTCGCGTTAAAAAATTCACCCTTTTACTCCTTAAAAAACCCTGGTTGTCAGATTTGTAGAACCTAAAGCAGATTCTACGCCCTCGGTCAGCAACGTCTTGGAGACAAGCTCTATCGCTCCTTCTATTAATAAGACTATTTTGGGTGGCAGTTTATGAACTTTTCTACCTAAAAATAGAGAAAATTTCTTTCTTAAGGAGGACGACCGGGCCATTTTCCCGATAACAGGGCGATTTTTTCCGTAGGTAAGCTGCTGGGAACCGGAACCCAAGGCCCCCTGAAAGGCAGAGAAAGAAGCTGGGTTTTACCAAATACCGATCGCCCCTTACCGATTAACCTTTTTTTCCCGCGTCCAATCTGGCCTGACGCAAAATAGCACCAGACCCATCTCCCGGGCAATTCAAATTGATATCTATTCTTAATCCCAGGACTTACCCATGGTTGACGAAAATTCGACGTTTGAGATTGCTTCGCTGTCGCTCGCAATGACAGAAATACGTTTTTTTGCGTAAGTCCTACCAAAATAGCCCCGACTGCCTGGGGTCGAAGAATCAAGTCCAACTTACTCCATCGCAATTTAGATTTGAGCCAGGGTTCGGGACTTACGCACAAGGAACAACGTTTGGGCCTTTGAGATTGCTCTCTCCTCGGCAACGACAGAAATGACCGTTGGAGTTCTTCTTTTGGCCTCAGTTCTGCTGGATTAACCCTTGTTGGGTTCCCCTTCGCTTCACCCAACCTACCAGAGGCAGGTTCCCCCACCGACAACTCATCCGCACTCGTCCCTTCCACATCCGCTGCCAACGAAGAACTAGAGTCCTCTGCCACTCCGTCATACTCGTTCTATCGCTCTCGCAAAATGGCCCTGGCATTAGAAACCCGCTTGCGGGCAGTCCCCTGAGAAATGGCCAACCGTTCCGCTATCTCCTTGTAAGACAGTTCCTCCTTCCAGTAGAGAAAAAAAGTCTCCCGCAACTTGGGAGATAAATTATTTACCTCTCCCTCAAAAAAAAATTCGAGATCTTGCCGCGTAGCGGCAAGATCTGGTTCTTCTTCCTGGCTAACCCATAGCTCCTCCACAATCTCGAAGACCAAGCGATCGCGCTTTTTAAGCAGGTTCGTGCAAAGATTATTCACCAATCTGACCAACCACCCCTTCACATTATCAATAGCTTTGCTGCTGGTTCGCCAACCCTCCCTAGCCCTAAGCATAGCCATACTCAGAGCATCTTCCGCCTCCGTTTGGTTCCCTCTCATGCGTCGGAGACAGCAACGGTAGAGACAGCCTTGATACTGTTGCCACTCCCGCAAAAACACCGAATCAATACCTACAGTTCTTTTGTACCTATCTAGCATCTTTGTAACTACGTCTCCTTTCGGATACAAAAAAATTAAGTTAGGCACCCCGGTTTTATCAATTTTCTGTTTGCAATTTTGTTACTTCTATTTTAGGCTCCAGGCTTGCTGTCGTCAACAACCCAAGTCACTGTCAAATTTAAAAAAGTCTTGGCAGAAGTGCCATGGACATTAGTGGAGTCAAGCACCAAACATGGAATCGAGTATTTTGGTGGGCTATTAAACAGTAGACAGTAGTTCAGGCTTCTAGCCTGATTAAGGTTAATCTAAAACTAGCTCGATTTTGAGCCAGACGAAAGAGACAAACTTGACATCGGAATTAACGGGCGATCGCCAGCAGCGTTATAACAACAACGAACTTATGACGTACTTCTACCTCTTTGAGTTGTATATTCATATGCCTAATGAACTCCGACAACAAGCCTTAAACTTTCTACGCATTGCTCTCAACAACCCCGTAGCAGAATTCAGAGAGGGACAATGGGAAGCCATTGAAACCCTAGTCGAAAATCAAGCTCGTCTCCTGGTAGTACAACGCACCGGTTGGGGCAAAAGTCTAGTCTATTTTCTCGCAACTCGCCTTCTGCGCGATCGAGGAAATGGCCCCACCCTCCTCATTTCTCCCCTACTTGCCCTCATGCGAAATCAAATCGCCGCCGCCTCCAGAATTAACATCAAAGCCGCTACCATTAACTCCAGCAATACAGAAGAATGGGAATCAGTAACAACGGAGCTACTCACCGGAAACATTCTAACGAATATAGCATCGCGAAGTGCTGTATTATTCAACTTCTAGGTGCAATATCCTGCCCACCCTACGATAATATTATTAAAAAAAAACTGAATTTTCCTTCTACTTCCCCATTGTATGATACTCCTAGCAAGCAAGCATTTATCTTAACGAATGCTTAAAAGAAGATTAAATCTAAAGAGGTGGAAAATGTGTTTAGCAGTGCCTGGAAAACTTATTAGCATCTCTGGTGAAGATCCCCTGACAAAAATGGGTCGCGTTAGCTTTGGAGGCGTAATCAAAGAAGTCAGTTTAGCCTATGTCCCCGAAGCTCAAATCCATGACTATGTATTAGTTCACGTCGGTTTTGCCCTATCAATTGTCGATCAAAATGAAGCTGAACAAACCCTAGCTGATTTACAACAAATTAATACATTCAGTTAAATAAGATTAAGAACCTATTCCAAACTGTAGGGACTTATTACATGATCGGAAAAGAATTGACTGGACTAGGAACCAAACAAATTACCCGAAAATAATCCCTGCACAATCCTAGGGTTTGCACCATTGAACTTCTCAGGAGAGTGCAAGTTTTCACCCCGATAAAATTCCGATCGAGAAAAACAATGAAATGATTGTTTTAACTCTCGAAATTAGACCCCCAACCTAGGGAAAAAGGTCAACAGCCCCTGAGCTGTGTCCATTCATCTTCAGTCGTAGACCGAAAGGACTCGAATTACCTATGAACACCAAAAACTATGCAACACTAGACGGCAACGAGGCAGTAGCCCGTGTTGCGTACAAACTCAACGAAGTCATTGCCATTTATCCCATTACTCCTTCCTCTCCGATGGGAGAATGGGCAGATGCCTGGATGTCGGAGGGGCGGCCGAACCTATGGGGAACCGTACCCTCAGTCGTAGAAATGCAAAGTGAAGGAGGAGCCGCAGGAGCAGTCCACGGATCGCTACAGGGGGGGTCTTTAACGACGACCTTTACCGCATCTCAAGGGTTGCTGCTCATGATTCCCAACCTCTACAAAATTGCTGGGGAACTAACGGCAGCCGTATTGCATGTTGCGGCTCGTTCGGTTGCGGCTCAAGCTCTTTCAATTTTTGGGGATCATTCCGACGTAATGGCGACGCGTGCCACTGGTTGCGCTTTGCTGTGTTCGGCATCGATACAAGAAGCTCATGACTTAGCGCTGGTGGCTCAAGCGGCTTCCCTGAAGTCCCGTGTGCCCTTTATCCACTTCTTCGATGGTTTTCGGACTTCCCACGAAGTGCAAAAGATCGAACTGCTCGAAGAGAGTGTCCTGCGGGCAATTATTGACGATCGCACCGTCTACGACCATCGATCGCGCGGCCTAACCCCCGATCGCCCCGCTCTGCGCGGAACGGCTCAAAATCCGGATGTTTACTTCCAAGCCAGAGAAAGCGTCAACCCCTTCTATGATGTCTGCGCCGAAGAAGTGCAGAAAGCCATGGATCGGTTCGCCCAACTAACAGGACGCAGATATCAACCCTACGAATACCACGGCGCACCCGATGCCGAGCGCGTTGTCATTCTCATGGGTTCCGGCTGTGAAACCGCCCATGAAACCATTGATTATCTCGTCGCTCAAGGGGAAAAAGTAGGCGTGCTAAAAGTGCGCATGTATCGCCCCTGGGACGGCAGTAAATTCATTAGCGCTCTTCCCGAAACTGTAAAGGCGATCGCCGTTTTAGACCGCACCAAAGAACCCGGCGCATCCGGCGAACCCCTGTACTTAGATGTGGTGACTGCCTTCTACGAAGCCACTTCGACTCCGCTCAGTGAACGGAGTGTGCCTAAAATTGTGGCTGGACGCTATGGCTTATCTTCCAAAGAATTTAACCCAGCCATGGTCAAGAGCGTCCTCGACAACCTCAGCCAAGAGTCACCGAAAAACCACTTTACTGTTGGCATCAACGACGACTTAACCAACACCTCTCTAGAGTACGATCCCAGCTTCTCTATCGAACCCGATAGCGTCGTGCGGGCGATGTTCTACGGTTTGGGTTCCGATGGTACAGTTGGAGCCAATAAGAACTCCATTAAGATTATCGGCAACGATACCGATAACTATGCCCAAGGCTATTTTGTTTACGACTCCAAGAAATCTGGCGCGGTAACCGTCTCTCACCTACGATTTGGCCCCGATCGCATTCGCAGCACCTATCTGATTACCCAAGCTAACTTTATTGGCTGTCACCAATGGACTTTCTTAGAAAAACTCCAAGTGTTGGGATCGGCAGCACCCGGCGCAGTCTTCCTACTTAACAGTCCCTACGGTCCAGAAGAGGTCTGGGATAAACTCCCCTTGGAAATCCAAGAAGTCATCGTGCGCCAAGGTCTGAAGTTCTATGTGATTAACGCCAACCAGGTAGCGCGGGAAACCGGCATGGGAAATCGGATCAATACCATTATGCAGACCTGTTTCTTTGCCTTAGCGGGAATTTTACCCAGGGATGAGGCGATCGCCAAAATTAAGAAGGCGATCGAAAAAACCTATGGTAAGAAAGGGGCAGAAATTGTTCAATTGAATATCAAAGCTGTCGATCGAACCCTGGATAATCTCTATGAGGTCAACGTCGGCGGTGCCAATAGCAATCTGCATATTTTACCCGCCATTGGAGACGCTGCTCCCCAATTCGTGCGGGAGGTGGAAGGGGTAATGCTGGCACGGCAAGGAGATAGCCTACCCGTCAGTAAGCTCCCCTGCGATGGAACCTATCCCACCGGAACCTCGAAATGGGAAAAACGGAATGTAGCTCAAGAAATTCCGGTTTGGGACCCGGATGTTTGCGTGCAATGTGGCAAGTGTATTGCTGTTTGTCCCCACGCCACGATTCGCGGTAAAGCCTATGATGCCGGTTCTTTAGCCAATGCACCGGAAAGCTTCAAGTCTATCGATGTCAAAGATAAGGCCTTTGCCGGACAAAAATTTACCATTCAAGTGGCTCCCGAAGATTGCACGGGATGTGGCGTTTGTGTCGATATCTGCCCGGCGAAGAACAAATCCATGCCCTCGAAACGGGCAATTAACATGGAGTCTCAGTTACCCTTGCGGGAACAAGAGAGCCAAAATTGGGACTTCTTCCTCGGACTGCCCAATCCCGATCGCGCGGCCTTAAACTTAGAACGTATTCGCCAACAGCAATGGCAAGAACCCCTGTTTGAGTTCTCTGGAGCCTGCGCCGGTTGTGGGGAAACGCCTTATATTAAACTAGCAACCCAGTTATTCGGCGATCGCATGGTCATCGCTAACGCCACTGGTTGTTCCTCTATCTATGGAGGTAACTTACCCACCACACCTTACAGTGTGAACAGTGAAGGTCGGGGGCCGAGTTGGTCCAATAGCCTGTTTGAAGATAACGCCGAGTTTGGTTTAGGCTTCCAGTTGGCCATTTCCAAACATCAAGAATTTGCCTGCGAACTGGTGCAAAAATTAGCCGGCATCCTAGGGGATAACCTAGTCAGTCAAATCCTCAATAATGGCCAAAAAACCGAAGCGGATATCTACGAGCAACGGCAATATGTAGCCCAAGTGAAAGAACTCCTCGCCGGTAATACCGACCCAGACGCGCAGCAATTGCTCAGTTTAGCCGATTATTTGGTGAAAAAATCCATCTGGATCGTTGGCGGTGATGGTTGGGCTTACGACATTGGCTATGGTGGTTTAGACCATGTGCTGGCATCCGGCCGGAATGTGAATGTTCTGGTGATGGATACGGAAGTATACTCCAATACGGGCGGTCAATCGTCCAAAGCCACCCCCAGGGGAGCCGTCGCTAAATTCGCTGCCGGTGGTAAACCTGCGCCCAAGAAAGATTTAGGTCTGATTGCCATGACCTACGGCAATATCTATGTGGGTTCTGTGGCTCTAGGGGCGCGAGATGAACATACCCTCAAGGTCTTCCTAGAAGCTGAAGCCTATGACGGCCCCTCCTTGATTATTGCGTACTCCCACTGTATCGCCCATGGTATTAATATGACCACTGGTATGAGCCATCAAAAGGCAATTGTAGAAAGTGGTCGCTGGTTGCTCTACCGCTACGATCCCAGACGCACGGAGGCAGGTGAAAATCCCCTACAGTTGGATTCGCGATCGCCCAAGAAAGGCGTTAAAGACTCCATGTACGCCGAAAACCGGTTCAAGATGTTGACCAAAACCAAACCAGAAGACGCAAAACGCTTATTGAAAGAAGCGCAACAAGATGTCAATACCCGGTGGGAAATGTATAAATATCTCGCCGAACGGAGTCTGAAGTCGGAAGAGTAACTCCCTTGGAGTAGGAGATGGGGAGATAGGGGGAAATTCCCTATTCCCTATTCCCCATTCCCTATTCCCCATTACCCATTACCCATTACCCATTACCATGGATTTAACCACAACCTATTTAGGTCTCAATCTGCGATCGCCGATCGTTCCCAGTGCTGCCCTACCCCTCTCGGAAGATATCGACACCATTAAACGTCTCGAAGATGCCGGTGCTGCTGCCGTTGTCCTCCATTCCCTCTTTGAAGAACAACTGCTGCGAGAAAAATTTGAACTGCACCATCACCTCGAATATGGCACAGAAAGCTTTGCTGAAGCCCTATCCTATTTCCCAGAACCTGACGAGTTTCACGTCGGCCCAGAATTGTACTTAAAGCACATTCGCCAAGCCAAAGCAGCCGTCAATATTCCCATTATTGCCAGTCTCAATGGCTTTTCTTCTGGTGGATGGGTGGAATACGCCAAACTCATGCAAGACGAGGGCGCAGACGCGATCGAGTTAAACATCTATTATGTCCCCACTGACTTTGACATGAGTGGCGCACAGGTAGAACAAAACTATATCGACACCTTAAGCGAAGTCAAAAAAGAAGTCACCATTCCCATTGCTCTCAAACTTAGCCCCTTTTTCAGCAACATGGCCAATATGGCCAAACGCTTTAGTGAAATCGGAGCAGATGGGTTAGTGCTGTTTAACCGCTTCCTCCAACCAGACATTAACGCCGAAGATTTAGAGGTAGAAGTCGGTTCTGTCCTCAGCAGTACCCATGACTTGCGCTTGCCCATGCGTTGGATTGCCATTCTTTATGGTCGTATTGATTGCGACCTAGCTGCCACCAGTGGCGTACAACGGGGTCATGATGCGATTAAACTCTTGATGGCTGGCGCATCAGTCACCCAGGTTTGCTCTACCCTGCTCCGTCATGGAATTCACCATATCCAAGTGATGGAAGAAGAAATTAACCATTGGATGGAAGAGCATGGCTATGAGTCCGTGAAGCAAATGCAGGGTTCTATGTCCCAACTCCATTGTGAAGATGAGTCTGCCTATGAACGGGCGCAGTATATGCGGGCGATTACGTCTTATACTCCAACCCATAGTTTAGTCTAGTTCACAACTCAACATAGACCGCAGGTAGGGGCTTTTTCGCCCCTACAGATTTTGTGTAAACACACCAGCTTAACCTGCTATATAGAACAGCTAAAAGCTCCATCAAGTCTATTGTTTGCTCCCCCTATCTCCCCATCCCCCTATCCCCCCATCACAGCGCAAAGCACTGTATCATTCCCACTGACTCACCTCTTCAACCGATAATCCCAAGGCTTCAGCAACTTGCTTGGTACTCAAACCCATACTCAACAGCCGAGGAATAGCTGCTTGCTGGGCACCTTCAGCACGGTTAGCTCGTTGGTTAGCTCTCTCCGCTTCTTGCTGGGCAAGACTAGCTTCCTGCTGGGCACGATTAGCTATTTCCTCTGGCGTGGGAATCCAATTTCCCTCTGCATCGTACCAGCGTAACCATTGTCGTTTTAATCCATGGTATTTCCCGAACCATAATCCTAGTCCTAATTCTAATTCCGGAAACCAGAATTTCGATTCAGTCAGTTCTTGCTCTTGATAGCGATTTCCTTGCAGTTGAAAAACTTGCAACTTGTCTCGATAGCGGTCAAAAACAATATAGTAGGGAATACCAAGAATTTGCTCATAGACTTCCCATTTGGTTGGCTGTTTTCCCTGTCGCTCGGTTTTACCTAAGTCTTCATTGCGGGTTCCTGGGGAGAGTAGTTCCATCATCACAATCGGTGGCACTTCTTCTTGCCAGAACACATAACTTAACCGAGCTTCGGTTTCATCGTACAGGTGAGGCACTCCTACGACAGCATACCAATCCGGTCGCTTGTACCATAGGGTATGTTCGGGGTCATAGTAGAGATTTAAGTCTCCAGCAACTAAGATTTGTTCGGGGGGATAGGTTGGAGGATGAAATGTGGCACTACAGAGTTCTGCTTGCCACAGATGATACAGGTCAGGCAATCCAGAATCTCCTATTTCTTCACTAGGCAGATCGTACATGGTGGGCAGGGTTCCTTTTCCAGGGAAGGGAGGAGAAACCCGTTTGAAAATAGTTTCGGTGGGAGACATGGTCATGGAGTTTAGGTTGGGTGCTTGTATTGTAACAATTTACTTATTACTTATTATTTAACCTATCGCGCACGCGAGGACAGGGTTCAGGCTTCACGGAGGCGATCGCACAATGATCTTTTAAGCAAGATTGCTCAAAGGCGGCTTCTTGTTCTAAAGGTTGGGGATATTGTCCAAATACCATTTCGCAACTGAAATCTTCAAAGTTGGGAGTCATGGTTAAGGGAATGCCAAATTGCTGGGTAAAAAAGTCTTGAGTCGGGAGTTTGCACATATTAATGCACATTCCCACACATCCGCTTTGTTCTAAATAGCGGCATTTTTTAATCTGAACTGCGCTTTTTTGTTGCCGAATCGTTTGATTTTTATTCTTTATTTCTACTGTCTTCGTTTCACACGGACCAACTAACCATTCAAATAAGAGCGTTGCAAACCAGGCATTGGCTTCACACACCCATTGGGTAGGGGAGGTCAATGTCCGGATAATGGTTAAAATGGGAGCAGGAATCAGGGAATTTAAGACCTTTTTCACCAATTGTTGTTGTTCTAAGGAATTGCGTCCCTGCATGATTTTCTGGGATACATCAACAAAGCCTTCATAGCCTATTTTTGAACTACCTTTACCCACCACAGCAGCCATTTTGCGGGTAAAAAGGGCAATAAACAGGCGATCGCACAGATTATCGTGGTAAGAGGTAGGTTCAGGCACAGTCATGATGCGGTTAATATCTCAGGAGTCTTTTCAACAGTTGGAGCTTGTTGCCATAGGGGGGATATCGCAAGTTGAGATCCAGCCAAAACCAGCGTCTTAAGACACTTTTGTAATGGCTAAAGGTTTGAAAGCTGGCCAATCCATGATAGCGGCCCATGCCACTTTGTCCAACTCCTCCGAACGGCAGTTGGGGAATGTTGAACTGTAAAACTGTATCGTTGAGAGCGACAGTTCCCGATGAAACCTGTTGTAGCACTTGGCGCTGAACTCGGGAGCGTTTGGAGAAGAGATAGAGAGCGAGGGGTTTGGGACGTTGATTGATTTCGGCGATCGCCTCCTCAATCTCACCATAGTCTAGAATCGGTAAAATTGGTCCAAAAATCTCCTCTTGCATCACCAAGGAATCCCAGGTTATTCCATCAATCAAAGTGGGGGCAATATAGCAAGTTTCCGCATTGGTGTGCCCTCCACAAAGAATATTCCCTTCTTGCAGTAATCCCTGGAGATGGTTAAACTGTTTGTCATTCACAATGCGGGCATAATCTGGACTTTCTTCCGGGTTTTCACCATAGAAAGCTTTAACTTCAGACAGCATCGCTTGAATTAGATCGGCTTTAACTCGCCGATCTACCAGCACATAATCTGGAGCAATACAAGTTTGTCCGGCATTGATAAATTTACCCCAAATAATCCGCCGCGCTGTGCAAGCCAAGTTACACTCTCGATCCACAATACAAGGACTTTTTCCTCCCAACTCTAACGTCACTGGCGTTAAGTGTTTCACCGCGGCTTCCATGACGATTTTGCCAATTCTAGAACTACCCGTAAATAAAATACGATCGAATTTCTGGGCTAAGAGTTCTTGGCTGACTTCGGCATTTCCTTCGAGTACAGCAATATAGTTAGGATCGAAATTTTCAGTAATGATTTCTGCTAAAATTCCGGAAGTCTTGGGGGCTATCTCCGAAGGCTTAACCACAGCACAATTTCCCGCTGCTATTGCTCCCACCAGGGGCGTTATCGCTAAATTAAACGGATAATTCCAAGCAGAGATAATCAGCACTACACCTAAGGGTTCCGGATAAATTTCGCCGACAGAAGGCCACATCACGAAGGGAGTGAAGGTGCGTTTCGGTTTTACCCATTGATTTAAGTTCTTTAAGGCATAATCAATTTCGGCGATCGGGCTAAATTCATAATAACCCTCTAATTTAGGTTTATTTAAATCCTCTTTCAATCCAGCCAAGATTTTGGATTTATTTTGCTCAATTACCGCCCTCAGCCTTTGAAGCTGAGATTTCCGAAATTTTAAGTCTCTGGGTTGCCCAGCTTGGAAAAATTCCCTCTGTTTAGCAATCAGTTTTTCACAGTTCATTTTCATAACCAATGCTGGGATTGGGTATACCGGGTTAAATTATCCATCTTCTGAGCATATCTAACCACAAGGATAGCGATCGCCTGTCAGTTTACCATTCAAGCGATCGCTGTTCTGTTATCCTTCATCGCTGAGAGTCCCTTCAAGCCTGGGGATGTCCCTCCTGATGACTCCTCTCCCAGCATCGCTCCAGAAGGATTAATTGATAGCGATACCAAAATTGCTGGGGACTCCAGATCGTGGGAGACTCTGGGTTAAACAAGGGTTGCTGAAGATAAGCCCATAATGGGAGCCAAAAGGTGTAATAGTTAAACTTCATGGTTATCTAAACGGTTAAGATGGTGAGATTTACAATGACAGTCCACCTAGATGGCAGGTGAGTCAGGATTGAGCCGTTATATCCCTTCCTTTCTCTACTGTGCCAAACTCATCGGCAGACTTGCTGAAATGTTGCATTCTTTGACAAAACTTGACATTTAACTTAAAACTCCACCGATCAAGTCGAGAACAGGCGAACCCCTTCCCCAAACAGAAACAGGTTTCAATCCAATCCTCCTGGAGTCACCACCCACAAAAGGCTATAGTCGGACATTGACTTGGAAAAGTTCCCGTAACGCTCCATCGGATAGATACAGAGACAGCTATCTTGCTAATTTCCCCTCTCTATTGTCTATTGTCTAACCTGCACAGCTCATTCTTTCAGCAAACCCTAAATCAAGTTATTTGAGATAGTTTTGAATAGAAGGGACATCGAGGGTTTCATTATTAATCACTAACGCGATATTGATATTTTCCAGGAAATTAACAAACCATTGAATTTGATCCAGAGGCTTAGACTCATAATAATTGAACCACTGAAATAATTGTCGTCCTAAATTAGATTGACTTTGTCCAGAAATCAAAACGATTTTCAGCAACAAAGCGCTAGTTTTGAGTTCCCCTAAGCTCGCAATTAAATTAATAAAAATATAGTGGTTTGGATCGTTGGGACTCTCAATCAAAAACCTCAATAGTCTCTCGCAAGTTTGATTGAGCAACAGTGAATTAAATCCTTCATTATCTTGTTCGGGCAATAAACTTTTGAGTTGTCGTCTTAATTTGAAATTAAATTGCTGAGACCGAAAATCAGCATCAATTGCGGTAATGATATACTGATAAAAATCATCTTTAAATTCTTGATATGACTCAACTTGTTCTGTGTGTTCTAGGAATGCTCTAGCTAAATCTTTATAACTAGAAGTTCCTTCCACTTTTCCTGTAAACTGTTTAATCGCTAAATACAAATCCTGGTCACTAAGCAGAGTAGGATTAGCAAAAGGCTTTTGACTGGCTACACCTGATGTTTTTTTAATTAAATATTTGGCATATTGGGATAGACTAAGTTCAAATTCCCATTGCCGTTCTGCTTGAATTTCTTGCAACAGTTGTTGGTGTTCCCTTGAGCTACTAGAAGACACGAGAGAATAGCGATAGAGATAAGGGTATCGATGAATTTGGGTTTTGAGTGGAGAAGTTAAAATGGGCGATAATTTTGATTTAGAATCAGATTTATTTTTAATTAAAATACGCAGAAATTGATAATCTTCAGTTTCCTCAAACTCTTTAACTGTTGCGTGAATAATCGGCTCAACAAAAAGCTTGTCGATCATTTTGTATTCATGACTTTCGCAAAACCGATCGACCATCTTTTTGAGTTGGTCAACATATTTAGGCAAAGGAGAAGAATAAGAATATTGGTTTTCTTTTTGCTGATTGAACAGGGCAATTAATCCAACAATGGCAATTTTTGATGCAGCGCGCATTTGCCAATGATTGATTAAAATATAAAAACAGCGATTCAAGATTTTGTTAAACTGATGTTGTTCGGGGACTTGAATAACTAGCCGTCGAATAACCGCACTGATTTCAATATCTGGATATCCAATAACTTCAATCAACAATTTATGAACTCTTTGAATCATCACAGCCGGAGATTCTTCTTGCACCCAATACAGAAGATGATCGTAAAGAGTTTGTTCATCTGATAAACATTTCTTGGTCAATGATTTAACGGATTTATCCGGGCTATACCCCAGACAACTCTCCAGCCATTTAAAGTTAAACGTATCGGCATAAATTTGGTTATAAACTCTGAGGATAGGACGAGCATAGTGATGGCCAAATGGTAATTTAATCGCTAAACCACTCAACCGTAGTTCAGTTTGCTGTGGGCTCTCTTCTGATGGAATTTCACCTTGCTTTAAAATTTGCCAATATAACTCTAATAAAGACTTTCGATTGGGACTTTCAAGCAGGCGATCGCGAATAGATCTGAGGTGTTCTGGTTCATCTTGAGTTTCCCAATTATGGAGGATTTTTCTATAAACCAACTGATGGACTGTTTTGCGTTCTTGATTGAGAGAAATAAAGTTATCTCCATTAGCAACTAAATGGCATAATTTTTGAGTTAAAAATGGCTTCCCTCCTGTCCAATTTAAAATGGATTTGAGAACCGTTTTCGGGTCTCTTGCTTTCATAACCAACCCTTCTGCCAACCCTAAACAATCTTGAAATTGAAATCCAGTGAGCTGAATTTCTAGACCCATATCAAAAGGACTAATTTCAGGTTGAGAAGTGAGTTCTGATGGACTGGCAACACCCAGCAAAACCCAAGTGAGGCGGTGATATTCTAGATTTTTTTTTCGATTTTGATAGCAAGATTGAATTAATCCAAAGAATTCATTAATTGGGAATTTTAAGCCCAAAACACTATCAATTTCATCGACAAAAATGACAATATTATGGGGGATATGAAATAAAATGACTTCAGTTAACAATAGACGCAGCCGCTCGACGGGAGGAAAAGAGAGGCGATCGCGCCACCATCTGGGTAAATTTACTTTATCAACTAAATTAAAGCTACTTAATACCGAATAGGCAAAGGCAGCATACCATTCTTCTGTGGTGATATTGCAGCTAAAAATAGCAGTTAAATCGACTACCCCACAAACAATTCCCCGATTTCTGAGTAGCTCAATGGTGCGGACTCGTAAAGAGGATTTTCCCATTTGCCGGGAGTTGAGAACATAGCAAAATTCTCCCGCTAGAACCCCGCGAAATAAATCAGCATCGGCTTGACGAACCACATAAGTTGGAGAATTCAGGGGTAAGCTACCACCAAATTGATATTCATACATTTTTGTAAATGTGTTATTCATGACTCCCCTAGATAAACGCACCACACTGAAAAAAAATCAAGAGAGTTGAACTCGAAAATATTGACGATATAAATTACATCTAGGAATGACATTATGACCTTGTAAATGGATTAAACCCATGCTGTGTAACTTAAATGCTTGGATGGATTCGAGTTGCATTTCTTGGGGACTGATTACCACTTTTTTGAGGGCTTCTTTTAAAACAGAATGGTGATGTAAATTCCATAAGTGTCGCCTTAAATGATCGCTATATAAACCCGCATCAGTAGCCGCTGTTTCTAAGACCGTTTTTAAGGTTATTTCGTGGCGAGCAATATGGTAGAGTGCTAATCGGACTAAATAGGGATGTCCTCCTACCATAGACATGAGCTGGTTTACTTCTGAGATTGTCCAATCTAAGCCATGACGATGAGCGAGTTCGAGAATTTTCTCAGGGGGAAATTCGGGGAGTTCAATGGGTAAGCCGACATTAAAGGGGGATTGGTTAATACTCATGGGAACATAGACTTCTGTGGAATGGACAACGACTAAGCGTAGTTGTTTCCAAATCTCTCGGTTTTTCCCTTCTTCATGCCAGGCTCGCAGGAGACTAAAAAAGTCTGAGGCAATGTCGGGAAAAGAGAAAACAACATCGACTTCATCTAATCCTAAAACTAAGGGAGATTCGCAGTAGGGAAGAATATAGTTCTCAAAGTAGGATTTGCAGGCAACTTTGGCTCCAAAAATGCTGTTCCAATGCTCTTCAAAGTTAACGGGGAGGTTGATTTGCAGGCTAATATTGGCACAAAACCATTTGAGAAAGAGTTCAAGATCGGTGAAGACTTTGCTGTCGGCAAGTTGAAAACTGAGGGGAACGGTGGCATAGTCAACGGTGCAGGCATGGTGTAGAATTCGAGCCATAAGGGAGGTTTTTCCCATTTGTCGAGGTGCTTTGATGCGAATTAAGGCTCCGGGTTTTTCGATCGCCTCATAACATCGTGTTTCAATTCTGGGCCGTTCGATATAAAATGCTGAAGCCAGCTCTACTTGTCCTCTGGGTATTTCGGGTTCGGCAATGGGTTGGGGGGGAGATTTGGGTAAGATAGCGTAGGATTGATTGGTGGGTTGCTCTGGGGGAGAGAGTTCGTTCATCTGCTGGCGATCGCCCTCAGCCAAAAGTTGCAATAGGGTTTTAATTAACTTGGGGGTATCATCTGGCGATCGCCATCTTAACCTCGGTAAGTCCTGTAAATATCCCCGCAAGTCGTGGTTAAGCAAGCTAAATGAATTCTTGATTTCTAACGGAATAATATGGGGGAGTCCCTGCTGACGAGATTCTTGTAAAGACTTGACAATTCGCACCTCTTCGGTAATCATTTCACTCACCGCAGAAAGAGGCGAAAGCAACAGTAATACCTCTTCACAGGTATTCAGTTCTCGGTAAATTTGTTGCAAGCCATTTTTGGCCATCCGCAGGCAATTATCGGCTAAAGTCACCGTATAACCAGAGTTTCTCAGGGTTTCGTAGAGCTGGGAAATCAGGCTTAAAGGCGGATCGGTGGGACTTTGATAGTAACTGAGCAGGATATGATGTTTTTGGGGTTGGAGTTCCCGGTTGGTTTTCAGCGCTTCCCCAATTAACTCTGGACGATATTTGGCGATCAGGGCAACTAATTCCCCACGACGGGAATATCCCGCTTCTTGCGGATCGACATCTCCCAAAAACGCATCACAGATATGTTGGATATGTTTGCGTACCGTCACCGGTTGAATATAAAGCTGTTCGGCGATCGCCGTATCTTCTTCACCGGCTAACACTTTCAGCAGCACTTCTTGTCGCCTAGGGGTAAGATTAGCAAAGGATTGGATAAACTGAATCTGGTTCATCAGATTACACAAAGAAACAACACATCGGGGATGAGACGATGGCTCTAAGAGAACCCGAATCTTCTTCTATTGTTTATTAATATCGTCAGAACTGCCACTGAGGACAATTGTGTATGCAAACACCACATCACAGAGCAATGGGTGAAAATTATCGCTTCTGTGAATCTTGCTTACACAAAACCCCCTCATCTCCCTAACGTCAGTCATAGTAGAAGCATCAGAGTCATCATTGTCCTGTTTGGTCTGACCTTCGGGTTTGCCTATCCTTGAGACGAATCTTTATGAGTTGCTTGAACCTAGGGTGAGTTGAGTTTTTATATAGCGCTCAACTCCTCAGAGATAGTAAGGCTTTGAGGATCTCTGCTCCTTTGATGCTAAGTCGTGTTCCAAACTGATGTGCAGGCTACTTGATTGCAGTCTGCACTATTTTTTTTAAAGGACGTTATAGAATATCGAAACAATCATATACCACAACCCTATTCCCTAGCGCGAAGCACTATATCTCTTATGCAAACGAAACGCTGGATTTTAGTTCTATCAAGTTTATATTTAAGTGCGACGATCGCCGGTTGCGCTCTTCCGGGTAATAGCCAAGAGGCGATCGCCGAAATTAGTGTGACTCAAGTCAGACAACTCGCGGCTGACCAGCCCGGAACTTTAGCCGAACAAGCCCTATTTATTGATGTGCGCACCCCTCAAGAATACGCCCAAGATCGCATTGGAGAGAGTCCTTTAATTCCCCTAGCAGAAATTGAATCAGGAGAAGCGATTGAAAAAATTCGTCAATTAGCCGGCGATCGCCTGGTTATCCTCTATTGCTTCTCTGGAGTTCGCTCCGGTATCGCCCAACAGCTCCTAGAACAAGCCGGTATTGAAACCGTCAGTCTAGAAGGAGGCATTCAAGCCTGGCGGAAAACCATTCCTGCAACCACAGAAGCCAACCTCTTTTAATCGGCAGTCGGCAGTAGAAAAACAACCGGTTTTCCCCTATTCCCCATTCCCAAGGGCTAAAAAATAGGGGGTGAGGTTCACCCCCTCATCCGATCTACAAATTTTACTGAAAGCACTCAACGCATCTATTGTTAATCAGGAGAAATCTATTAAGAACTCAACTATCCCAGAATGTTATTTACTGGATCTTCTCTTCATACCGAACATGCCAGCAGCCAGCAGACCTAAAGCAGCAGCAGCACTAGGTTCAGGAACTTCATTGGGAGGATTATATGGCTCTTCTCCACCATCGTAAGCCCAGAAACTACCATGAGATAAACCTTGAGCTTTACCTTTCTTATTAACTGAAACACCATCAGTGGTGAATGTCCCGTCAAGCCTACCCGAATCGAGTTGTGCTTGACTGATTTGGAAATTTTCAAACAGGTAAACACTGTAGCCTGTAGACGATTTGAAGCTTACGGCGAATGTTGCCGTTAAATCGTTTCCAAACAGTTGGTCTAGATTCTTCGTTAAAGACCATGTGGCATCAGTAGAACCATTATCTGCTTGAAATCCGAAGCTTCCACCATCACCATCTGATTTGCCATTTAGCGACCAGTCGCTGCTAAAACCGTAGGAACCAAATACTGTTCCATCGTTGAGGTAGCCTTCTAGAGTTCCTTTATTTCCTGTATCATTACCTCCAAACTGCCCTCCACAAGCAGTGTAGTTGATACCCTCAAGGGTGATATCGGAAAGCCCGCAGTCGAGGGCTTGAGCATCAACAACAGAGAAGCCAACGAACGTAGTAGCTATTAGTGTAGAACCAATTAAGGTAGAGATAGCAGATTTCATTATTATATAACTCCTAGAACTTAACAGTTGGCATCAGCAGCTCATTTTGCTGTCTTTGCCTCCTGATATTCCTATGATAGGCAAGCAATAGAGGAGTGTCCACAGAAAAAAACACATTTTACTGACTCTTCATGTTAGAGCGTTTTTTTATGATTTTGAGGTTAATTTTCCGTAGTTTACGGATACCTTGAAAAGCTGAAATTCTTGTTTTCTGGGGACTATGGGCAAAGAATTGCTGATTTTTACGGAATTTATCCCAGGGATTTTCAGTTTAGGAAAAGATCTACTCTTTTGGACTCCGTACCTATTCCTGCGTTTCTGCGGATAACCGAAATTAAACATCCGTATTTCTGTATTGAGATCGGATTAGAGTCTGACTGCCTCTTCTGTTGATCGTGAACCTCCCCGTCGCTAGGAGATCTAAAGGAGCCACAACACTGGCTTCAGGAATTGCCTTGGGAGTTGGACTAAAGTCAAAGGAAGCGATCGCTTTCCTCATCATTCTATGGTAGACCGGTCTTTTGAGAACTTCTACCGGGAAAACTCTGGGAAAATCAGAGTTTACAGACTCTTCATATTCATCGATCATTACATAGAGCCATATGAAGTTTTGATGAAGATCGAGACGCTTATAATTCCCTATTCCCAGAGAAAAAACCTGGACAGTACGACTGACTCAGCCACTACTCGGGTCAGGTCGTGCGATCGCACGACCTGCTCAAAAACAAATGAGTAAGTTTTGAGATTTATGAAGAGCTGAATGGGGTAGGATGTACGATTTAATGACTTTTTTGTATTTTGAGATACAGTTTTGAAAATTGATTTATGGTTGGAAAAGATGCAAGTGCCTCTACCCTGAGGTCAGGAGTTTGAAGGATGTCCATCTTAACTCAATCGCCAAAGGCGATCGCCACTCAATCCGGTTTTACTTCCTTTTCGAGTCCCCTCCAGTCCGATTCCTGGATTATGCTAACGGAACGCCCCAGCCATTGGGCCGCAGATGAAGCCCTATTATTATGTAACCAATCCCCGGGCTAAAGCGACGGGGCTTTCTAGCCCTAACCTGTTACTCTGTCTAGCAGAGAGCAAGACAGCAGGCTGGCGCTTTCGAGGCGGGTTACAACGCCTCCAAGACGTTTGATATTGTTGGCTCCATTCAAGTCAGCGTCACCTTTCCATCCGCAATACCCACACTTGAAAGTCTTGCCAGAACGGTAAGACTTTCCTTTTTCGGGGTGGATGTGCAGGCATCGATGACAAGTCTGGCTGGTGTACGCAGGATTCACCAGAACAACGGGGACACCTTTAGCCGCTGCTTTGTAGTCGATAAACATCCTGAGTTGATAGAATGCCCAACTATTGGAACGCCTACGCTCAGTTTTGCTTCTTAGCTGCTGGTTGGTACGCTCCCGAATCCCGGTCAAGTCTTCCAGCGCAATCGCTTGATTCGCTGAGTATGCACACTCAACAATCCGTTTACTAATGTTGTGGTTTACCCATGTCTGATAACGCTTCTCTCTGCCAGATAGCCGTTTCAGCAGTCGCTTACTGCTCTTTGTGCCTTTCCATTGGATAGAAGCTCGACGAAGAGCAAACCTATCTCGCTTCGCTTTTACCTCATTCCCTGAAAACCTCTCCCCCTCTGAGCTAATCGCTAAGTCTGTACGCCCCAGGTCAACGCCTTTAACCCCCGAATCATTGATCGGCTCAGGGGTTTCGTCCTTGACCTGGACGTGCAGGTAGAACAGTCCATCCCGGTGTTTGCAAAGCGTGGCTGACGTAGGGGTATGTCCCTTCAGTTTACCGATCTGGTAGTTACCGAGAACCATTGGCATAACCAATCTGCCATCGACTGTTGTCAGGCTGGCAGATTGGTCTTTTTCTCGATAGCTAAAGATACGAGCGTCATAGTCCGCTGATGTGGACTTGAAACTCTTCACTGGCTTGCCTACCTTACGGTTGGCAGCCACCCTTGCACAAACCCTTACAGCCAAATTCGCCGACAAGCCAAATTGACTGCGGATTTCTTTATAGGTCTCTGCCTGAATCCGGTTCTTATTCTTGATTTGGGGGTTTACAGTTTCATTGACGTAGTTGCAAGCCTCAGCAAACGCCACCAGAGTTTTATCAAGCTTTTGAGCTTGTTCTGGCGTGGGGTTAAGCTGGCAAACTATCGTCAACGTTTGTTTCATGGCTATATTATTAATTCACCTAGGTGAATGCAGGCGACTAAACTCGCCGTTCGTTTTTCCTCCCCGCGAAGACAGCGACGGGGAGGAAAAACGTATCGGAGGCTTTACGTGAAGTTTCGCCAGGTGAATGGATGAGCTGGGTTCCCAACTATGGAGAATATCTGATTCATTTTGCTTAAGCCGTTCTCATTAACCATTATCAGCGCAAAGCGCTATACACAAAAAAACCTGGGCAGTACAACTGACTCAGGTTTGTGCTTGTAGACTAACAGATGGCTGGTTATGCGGAAATGTTTAGTCAAGATATCCCATTAAATCGGGCCCATCAATATTGTTATCCGCAACCGGGCGATTTCCCATTACCGTAATGGTTTGGCTGATTTTTAAATCGGTGGTAGATACGGGACGATTCCCAGACGTGGCGAAGGTTTCCTTAATCTTCAGTCCAGTGGAGATGATGGGACGAGTACCAGCAGAAGATAGGGTACTGTTCACTTGCAGATGACTCGCTTCAATGGGTCGATTCCCCGGAAGGGGCCCCACTTGGAGAGCATTACTAATTTTCAGATCCGTTGTCCCCACCGGACGGTTTCCGGGTAAGGGTGACAAACGAGTCGCTTGCTCGCTAATGGTAGCTGTTGCTTCTGGCTTAGAGCCAAGTTTCAGGGGTTGAGTCATCGGAGTTTTTTCCTTATCTTGAGATGTCACAGGTTTGGGAGTCTCAGCGGCACTGGATGAAGCCGGTTCGGAGGATTGGTCTGGAGTTGCACTGCTGCTGATCGTTGTACCGTTATTGGTTTTATCGCTCATAACCCATTGCCTTTTTACCGCTCACAGAGGTTTGTCTATATAGGGGCAAATGATAGACGTAAGAAACTTTAAAAAAAGTTTAAACTCTTTCTAGTTTACGAAAGACTGTGCAAAAACACAAAAATCTGTAAATAAATGTAATCATAGATTAAGCTGGTTGTTTTGGTTTCTTAATCGGTATCATTAAATGGACGGATTTAAGCTAGATGCACCTTTTGAGCCAACGGGAGATCAACCCCAGGCGATCGCCCAATTAACCCAAACCCTAAACGGCCGACATCGCTATCAAACCCTTTTGGGAGCTACGGGAACGGGAAAAACCTATACCATTGCCCAGGCGATCGCTAAAGTCGGCAAACCGACGTTGGTTTTAGCCCATAACAAAACCCTAGCGGCCCAACTTTGCCATGAATTGCGTCAGTTTTTTCCCCACAATCCTGTGGAATATTTTATCAGTTATTACGATTATTATCAACCAGAAGCCTATCTTCCCTTAAGCGATACCTACATTGAAAAAAGCGCCGCTATCAATGAAGAAATTGATATGCTCCGTCATTCAGCAACCCGCTCTTTATTCGAGCATCGATATGTAATTGTTGTCGCTTCTATTAGCTGTATTTATGGTTTGGGAATGCCAACTGAATACCTCAGAGCAGCCATTCGCCTAGAAATCGGACAAGAAATCGATCAACGGCAACTATTGCGAGAACTCGCCACGATTCAATATACCCGCAATGATACCCAACTAAGTCGCGGAAATTTTCGGGTAAAAGGGGATATTTTAGAGATTGCCCCAGCCTATGAAGACTGGATTATTCGAGTTGAGTTTTTCGGCGATGAAATCGATCGCATCTACTATATCGATCCGACCACCGGAAATGCCTTGGAATCCTGCAATAGTCTGAGTATTTATCCCGCTCGTCACTTTGTCACTCCCAAGGAGAAAGTTGACATCGCTTGCGAACAAATTAGGGCAGAATTAAAAGAGCGCATTCAACATTTAGAAACCACCGGGAAATTAGTGGAAGCCCAACGCTTAGACCAGCGCACCCGTTATGATGTAGAGTTATTACAAGAAGTCGGCTATTGTAATGGAGTGGAAAACTATTCCCGCTATTTAGCCAATCGGCAACCAGGAGAACCCCCAGAGTGTTTAGTCGATTATTTCCCAGAAGATTGGCTCTTGGTGATTGACGAATCCCATGTCACCGTGCCCCAAATCAGAGCCATGTATAACGGCGATCGCGCACGGAAAAGTGTGTTAATCGATCATGGTTTTCGCCTCCCTAGTGCCGCCGATAATCGCCCCCTGAAAGCGGAAGAGTTCTGGCAAAAAGTCAATCAATGTGTCTTTGTTTCCGCCACTCCCGGAGATTGGGAATTAGACCTATCGGAAGACCGAATTATTGAGCAGATTATTCGCCCTACAGGAGTAATTGATCCAGAAGTTTTAGTTCGTCCCATAGAAGGACAAATTGATGATTTGCTTGGTGAAATTAAAGCACGAGTTAAGCGCAAAGAACGGGTGTTAGTAACGACGTTAACCAAACGGATGGCGGAGGATTTAACCACCTATTTACAAGAGCGCTCTATTGAGGTGCGCTATCTGCATTCCGAGATTCAAGCCATTGAGCGGATTGAAATTTTACAAGACTTACGGGAAGGGAAATTTGATGTTTTAATTGGGGTGAATTTATTGCGAGAAGGTTTGGATTTACCGGAAGTGTCCCTAGTCGCTATTTTGGATGCCGATAAAGAAGGCTTTCTACGGGCCTATCGTTCCCTGATTCAAACCATCGGTCGGGCGGCGCGTCACGTAAATGGACAAGCAATTTTATACGCCGATCGCCTGACAGACAGTATGGAAAAGGCGATCGCCGAAACCGAACGTCGTCGTGGCATTCAAATGGCCCACAATCGACTCCATGGCATTACCCCCAAACCGATCAAAAAATCTGCAGACAACAGCATCCTGGCGTTTCTAGACATCTCTCGTCGCCTCAATGCCCAGGGGGTAGACCCCGGTCAAGTTGCTCAAGATGCAGTCCCCTTAGAAGAGATTCCAGAACTCATTCACCAATTGGAAACCGAGATGAAAACTGCTGCCCAGAACTTAGAGTTTGAAAAAGCGGCTCAATTGCGCGATCGGATTAAATCCTTGCAAATGAATAATTAACAAGGCATATCAAGTTGCGATCGTTAGATAACGTCAGTTTTGGTTAAGGGCATTTTGTGGCTGATTTGATGAAAGAAGGGGAAGTGCAGCCCAAAACAGAATAAGGGTTTCAGCTTATCCAAAACTGACGATATTTCCCTCAACAGCGCGGGAAGGCATCCCCAAAGTTAGGCTAATTCAAAGCGGTCAGCATTCATGACCTTTGTCCAAGCTGCCACGAAGTCTTGCACGAACTTGGCTTTGTTGTCATCCTGGGCATAAACTTCGGCATAGGAACGAAGGATTGAGTTGGAGCCGAAGACCAGATCCACTCGTGTCGCCGTCCACTTAACCCGATCGGTCTTGCGATCGCGGATTTCATACCGGTTCTTACCAACAGGTTTCCACAGATAGTTCATATCCGTTAGGTTTGCAAAGAAATCATTGGTTAATACCCCTTCTCGCTCCGTGAACACACCATGCTTAGTGTCGCCATAGTTGGTTCCCAGCACGCGCAGACCGCCAACCAGCACCACCATCTCAGGAGCAGTTAAACCCAACAGTTGGGTGCGATCGAGCATCAACTCTTCGGCGCTAACAGCGTAGTCCTCCTTGAGCCAGTTACGGTAGCCGTCATGGATAGGTTCTAGCACAGCAAACGATTCGACATCAGTCATCTCGTCCGTTGCGTCGCCACGACCTGGAGAAAAGGGAACCGTAACCTCAAAACCAGCCGCCTTGGCCGCCTGTTCGATACCGACGTTACCAGCGAGGACAATGACATCGGCAACACTGGCACCCGTATCGGCTGCGATACCTTCCAGGACAGCCAGCACTTTGGCCAAACGCACCGGTTCGTTGCCTTCCCAATCCTTCTGCGGGGCCAGACGAATCCGTGCCCCGTTAGCCCCCCCGCGCTTGTCCGATCCCCGGAAGGTTCGGGCGCTATCCCAGGCAGTAGAGACCATTTCGCTAATGCTCAGACCACTAGCGGCAATTCTGTCTTTGACTGTCTGAACATCATAGTTTGTGTTTCCGGCAGGAATCGGATCTTGCCAGATTAAGTCCTCTTGCGGCACATCAGGGCCGATGTAACGAGTTTTTGGCCCCATGTCACGGTGGGTCAGTTTGAACCATGCCCGTGCAAAGACTTCAGAGAAGTATTCGGGGTCGCGATAAAAGCGTTCGGAAATCTGCCGATATTCAGGATCGATCTTCATCGCCATATCGGCATCCGTCATGACTAGGTTGCGGCGAATTGTGGGGTCTTCAACATCAACAGGTTTGTCTTCTTCCTTGGTGTTGATGGGTTCCCACTGCCACGCACCTGCCGGACTTTTCTTCAGTTCCCAATCATAATTGAGGAGCATCTGGAAATAGCCGTTATCCCACTGGGTAGGATAGGTCGTCCAGGCTCCTTCAATACCACTGGTTACGGCATGGCGACCTATACCGCCATTGGTCTTGTTGACCCAACCCAAGCCCTGTTCTTCGATATCGGCGGCTTCGGGTTCTGCACCAACCAACGCAGCATCACCGTTACCGTGGCATTTACCTACTGTGTGCCCCCCAGCGGTAAGGGCGACGGTTTCCTCATCGTTCATGGCCATGCGACCAAAGGTCACGCGCACATCATGGGCGGTTTTGAGGGGATCGGGATTGCCGTCTACGCCTTCAGGGTTGACATAGATCAGCCCCATCATCACGGCAGCCAACGGATTTGCGAGATCGCGATCGCCAGAATAGCGACTTTGGGGATTGTTGCTGGGGGCGAGCCATTCCTTTTCTGCACCCCAGTAGATATCTTTTTCGGGATGCCAGATATCTTCCCGTCCAAAGGCAAAGCCAAAGGTTTTTAGCCCCATGGATTCATAGGCGATGGTACCTGCGTAAGCAATCAGATCCGCCCAACTGAGCTGGTTACCATATTTCTTTTTGATCGGCCAAAGCAGACGACGTGCCTTGTCCAGGTTGGTGTTATCCGGCCAGGAGTTGAGGGGTGCAAATCGCTGATTACCCGTACCCACACCACCGCGACCATCAGCAATACGATAGGTCCCGGATGCGTGCCAGGTCATGCGGATCATCAACCCACCATAGTGACCCCAGTCGGCTGGCCACCAGTCCTGGCTGTCGGTCATCAGGGCATGTAGATCTTGTTTGAGCGCAGCTACGTTAAGTTTCTTCACTTCTTCCCGATAGTTAAAGTCTGCCCCCATCGGATTGGTCTTGCGATCGTGCTGACTCAAAATATCGAGGTTGAGGGCCTTGGGCCACCATTCTACGTGGGCCACACTAGTTGTGGTCATACCCCCGTGTACCACCGGACATTTACCGCTGGTGGTTGTCACATTGTCATTCATTATTCTATTTCCCGGTGTGGCTTACAATATGTATATTATAGTTAATTCGATTAACACTAGGTTTTTCAAAACACATACAGCGGTCGCCAATCAAATGCCGTTTTTCCATCAGGATCGACAATACCCACTCACTTAAACTGTTGTCTCTCAACCTAACGTTAGACAGAATCATGGCAATGGATTCGTCTTTATCCTCACACCCATAACGCCAGACTATCTCATCAAAAAGTTCCCAACAGAGGTAGAACTTTCCGCTTCAATAATTCTACTAAAGCTGGCTCCATATATTCGTACTCATCAGCAATATCCAAGCAGACTACTCGTTTATTCTTGAGCCACGGCTGGAATTTTTTTGAGAGTTTTCTGCGATGAGACTCCTCCATAACAAAAATAATATCGGCCCACTCGATCTCTTCAGTACCCAGAGGGATTTCAGCTCCTCGATCTATGCCGGCTGAATCGACCTCTAATCCTTCATACTCAGCGAATATTGCTTCGGCTGTAGGACTGCGTAGCTGATTTTTACTGCAAACGAAAAGTAATTTCACCATTGACACCGAGCAAGCTTATCTTGATTGGATTAGCAATATCTGAAGCAATATGGCGCTAAAACCTATATTACGAAACAATATATCCCGTCAAACCATTTTCCAGGTCATCTCCTGTCCTGCGCGTAAAGGTACTAGCCCAGATTTGGTAAAGGGGACTTCATCGGGAATGCGCCAAGTTGTTTTGGTTAAGGTAATCTGTTCGGTATTGCGCGGAAGTTGATAAAAATCTGGCCCGTAGAAACTGGCGAAGGCTTCTAGTTTATCGAGGGCATTAACGCTCTCAAAGGCTTCTGCGTATAATTCCAGGGCGTGGAGGGCGGAAAAGCAACCAGCGCAGCCACAGGCACTTTCTTTACTGGTGCGGGTATGGGGGGCGCTATCTGTGCCGAGAAAAAATTTGGGATTGCCGGATGTGGCGGCTTGTAGAAGGGATTGACGATGGGTTTCCCGTTTCAAAATGGGTAGGCAATAAAAGTGGGGATTAATACCGCCTTTGAAGATGCGATTGCGGTTAAATAAGAGATGTTGGGGGGTGAGGGTTGCGCCGATATTGTCCGCTTCGAGGACATATTCCACGGCATCTGAGGTGGTGATGTGTTCTAGTACGACGCGCAGTTGGGGAAATCGCTGTCTGAGGGGAATTAAATATCGCTCGATAAAGACTTTTTCGCGATCGAATACATCCACGTCTGGATCGGTGACTTCTCCATGGAGTAATAAGGGCAAGTCTACTTGTTGCATGGTCTCAAAGACGCGATCGCACTTCCGAATATCTGTAACCCCGAATTCTGAATTGGTTGTTGCCCCAGAGGGGTAGTATTTCACCGCTTTCACAAACCCGGAGTCCTTCGCTTTAACCATCTCTTCTGGGCTGGTATTATCCGTGAGGTAGAGTGTCATCAATGGCTCAAATTCTTTGCCTGGGGGAATGGCAGCGAGAATGCGATCGCGATAAGCGGCAGCATCGGCGAGCGATCGCACTGGGGGCTTCAAATTAGGCATAATAATCGCACGGGCAAACTGTCGCACGGTATAGGGTAAAACGGCTTTTAGCGCTTCACCATCCCGCAGATGGAGATGCCAATCATCAGGTCGAGTCAAGGTAAGCTGTTGCATCTTCCCATCATAAACTGGATTGGATCTCCATGGATTAGAGATCCCTAGTTCCAAAATCGAAACTAGGAATCAAACTGGCTAGTAAATGGGGCCCTTTTCAATCGGTTTCTGTACGGTTTCAATCTGAGTCTGCCCTGTAGGGGCTGCTGCTGAACTTGATTTCAACTTAATCACAGCGTATTCTTCCCCAAGTCCTCGATAAAGGCTGTAGCACATTACCAGCAGAACAATCGCAAAGGGCAACCCAGTGGTAATTGCAGCCGTCTGTAAGGCCGTCAAACCTCCTCCTAAAAGCAACACGGCTGCTACCACACCCTCCATTGCCGCCCAGAATACTCGCTGAGGCACAGGAGAATCTAATTTTCCACCCGATGTTAAGTTATCGACAACCAGGGAACCGGAATCAGAGGAAGTTACGAAAAACACAACCACCAAAATAATGCCGACAAAAGAGGTAAGACCTGTTAAGGGCAGTTGCTGTAGCATCACAAATAGGGCTGTGGCTACTTCAGCATTAACAGCATCTGCAATAATGCCAGGACTATCACCCAATTCCAGGTTTAGTGCAGTTCCCCCAAAAACTGACATCCAGAGGAAGGTGAGCAGCGACGGCAACAGCAACACACCTAAGATAAATTCCCGGACTGTACGCCCTTTGGAAATACGGGCAATAAAAATCCCCACAAATGGAGACCAAGAAATCCACCATCCCCAATAGAAAACGGTCCAGCTATTTTGCCAACTCGTAGATTGGAAGGTTTCAGTCCAAAAGCTGAATGTGGGTAAGGATGCCAGATAAAATCCTGTGGTTTGTACAAATGTACCCAGCAGGAAAATGGTTGGCCCAGCTAATAGCACAAAGACCATCAGGATGGCAGCCAAAATCATGTTTAATTCACTCAACCGACGGACTCCAGCGTCGAGACCTGACACAACTGATGCGGTAGCAAATCCAGTGATAATAGCAATCAGAACAACTTGAACTGGAGCGTTAATGGGAAGATCGAATAAGAAATTGAACCCAGCATTCACCTGTTGTACTCCAAATCCCAGGGAGGTGGCTAAGCCGAACAGGGTTGCCGTGACAGCCAAGACATCAACAACATTGCCCATCCAACCATAAATGCCATCTCCCAATAGAGGATAGAATACAGAGCGGACGGTCAGGGGCAATCCACGGTTATAGGCAAAAAAGGCCAGTGCCAGGCCAACTAGAGCATAGATACCCCAAGCATGAAATCCCCAATGGAAAAAGGTAATACTTAGGGCCTGTTGCGCTGCATCGTTGGTTCCTGGTTCAATCGTTCCTAAAATCGTCGGTGGCGATTGGAAGTGGTAAATCGGTTCAGCCACACTCCAAAACATTAACCCAATCCCCATGCCAGCGGACAGCAGCATGGCAAGCCAGGCAAAGGTGGGAAACTCAGGACGAGCATCCTGGCCACCGATGCGGACTGAGCCAAAGCGACTCAGGGCCAGCAGTATGGCCACACTCAGATAAATACTGACGGCTAAGATCAGAAACCAGCCCATTCCTTCAGCAATAAAGGTTTGAATTTGTCCAAATGCCGTTTCAGCCGGTTCTTTGAACAGAACAGTCAACAGGACAAACAGTAGGATTAATATCCCGGAGGTGATAAAAACCTCTGGATGAAAATCAAATCCAGGAAAGCGGGTAATGTTGGTATCTCCGGGTGTTCGGTGAGGGTTGGACAGATGAGATCGCTTGTTTGATGGATCGTGCATGGAAATTTCAGTCAATCCTCCTTAAAGTAGTTGCATGTTGGCTACAATGTATCATCTTTACGGGATTTCTCTGAAATTAAACTCTGCTCACTCCTAATCTGGTTTTTTGCCAACAATGAAAACGCCTTGATCTTTGGCTGGTTGCCATTGATAATCATCTAAATCTTCACTGGCACAATCAAGCATTGCAGTGTCTTCCAATACCCATTACCTAACGCGAAGCGCTATAGTTTTGAGCAATCAACTTATGGTTGGAGCGATCGCGCACCAGAACAGAGCAAACAAAGTTATGCTGTTATGCACCTCGATGATAATTCAACAGGTTCTCAGGGACGGTAATATCCGATCGCAGTTGAGAATCGGGAATGGGAACGCCAGAGGACAGTTTCAGGGGTAATTGTCCTGCCCAGATCGGTAGCTCATAGTCGGCAGTATCATCCTTGGGATCTCCACTGCGGACTTTGGCAGAGCCTTCTTCAATGGGGAAAGCCAATACCGTTGTTGCTTTCATTTCAGCCGGTGTCGGTTGGCGGGCTTGTTCCCATTGCCCGGGGACAATGTGTTCGGATAGGATTTTGAGAGCGTGCCGCTTTTCCTGCTCATCATCAACCAATGTGGCACGACCAAACAACATCACCGAGCGATAATTCATGGAATGGTGAAAGAGCGATCGCGCAATGACAATGCCATCCAATATAGTGGCACTCACGCAAATCTCAATGCCCTGCTCTAAATTCTTGAGCATTCGACTGGCTACGGCTCCGTGGATATAGAGGCGACTGGATCGAGATCGCCATCGATTCAAATTTGTCTATGTCACGCCGTCCCATCAATTTCCCACTGGGGCAACTCTCTCGCTTTCTCGACGACTCGCTCTACTGCAATGGGCGCAACAAACCGAAACCCTCGTCCTCGAAGATGACTATGATGGTGAATATCGTTATGGCGATCGCCCCATTCCTGCCTTACAAGGACTCGATCGCCACAACACCGTCATTTATGTGGGGACTTTTTCTAAAATTCTCTTTCCTTCGTTGCGCCTGGGTTATCTAGTCGTGCCAACGGCTTGGATACCCCTGGTGAGTCGGGCAAAATGGCTGTGCGATCGCCATTGTTCCATGCTAGAGCAATATGCCCTCACCGATTTTTTTACCGAAGCTTACTTTGAACGACATATTAGACGAAGGCGACATCTTTACAATAAGCGCCGCCAAGTATTAGTAAAAGCCTTGAACGAGAATTTTGGGAGCAGAGTTTCGATTTTGGGAGACAATGCGGGGATTCATTTAATGGCGAAATTAGAAACCGATTTGCCTGACGATCGCATCATTCAACGGGCAGCAAGTGTAGATGTCGGCTTGATTAGCGCCCGGGGTTATTATTTGGCTGCTCCTAACTCAGGGGAGTTTATTTTTGGCTACTCTCAGCTCAATGAAACTCAGATCGAAGAGGGGATTCGGGCGATCGGCCAAGTTCTATAGCCGTAAAGACATTACAGCACTTTTCTCTTCTATGAGATGCATTAATGACTGTTTTTAACGATCGCTAAAATAGCAAAAAGCTCCATCAAGTCTGTTGTTTACTCCCCCTATCCGTCCATAACAGCACTTTGCGTTCTATCCCTCAATAGGGGTGTTGAACCCAGTCTTGAGTCTGATTAAACGGTAACTCTTCATTAATGGCATCAATTTGTAATTGCTCGGCTTCATTGATTTGATCGATGTGGGTTTTCATGATTTGCATTAATCGTTGATTGTAAAATCGATGCAGGCTATGGTGAGGAGTCGCGGGGAAGCCGCGCCGCTTCTTGTGTCGTCCTCCAGCACCGGGATCGAAGCGTTGAATGCCGTTGGCGATCGCCCACTCAATAGGTGTATAATAACAAGCATTAAAGTGCAGGCAATCCAATTCTTCAAAACTGCCCCAATAGCGTCCATAAAGTTGATCGGCTTTAGTGACACAAAAAGACATCCCCACCGGTTTGCGATCGTTCCCTTCCCGATAAGCAGCACTTAATACCAGGCGATGGCGATAATGATCGTAAAGGCGCTCAAAAAAGGTCTTGGTTAAATATTTGCTCCCCCACCAGCCAAATTGATCGCAGTGATGGCTATAAAAATGGTACATATCCGAGAGCAGATTATGGGTAATTTCTTCTCCATTGTGGACTTTCATGGTTAATTGGGCTTTTTGAATGGCTTTACGCTCGCGTTTAATGTTGCGCCGTTGATTGGCATTAAACATGCCCAAATAATCATCAAACGTCTGGAAGCCTTGATTATGCCAAATACTGCTATGGTGCAACCAGCCAGAAAAGCCATATTTTTGAATCATTGGTTTCCATTGAGGATCGACATACAGGAAATTACAACCGGAAATCTGATGGCGATCGCAAAATTGGTCAATGGCAGCAACCATAATCTCCGTTAAGCTCTCCTCATCCTCGGCAGGATCGACCAAAAACCGATAGCCCAATGCGGGTGTAAACGGACTCATCCCCAACAACTTCGGATAATATTCAATTCCCAGACGATAAGCCAGATCTGCCCATTGGTGATCGAAGACGAACTCACCATAGCTGTGACCTTTGACATATAATGGAGCCGCAGCGACCAGAGTGCCATCGTGCCATACTGTTAAATGACAAGGTTGCCAACCCGCTTGCGCCGTAGCACTCCCCGACGCTTCCATATTATGTAACCATTCCCACTCCAAAAACGGTGTTTTTAACGGTTGCGCCAAAGCATCCCATTCCTGTTGAGACACTTCAGAAATTTGTGAAATCCAGCGAATTGAATATTGACGCATGAGACAACTCAATCATTAATCATTAATAGTTAAACAATTAAACAATTAGGGGAATCGACTATCCGCCCCATCCTCTCCTATGACCTATTACCTAATTTAATTGATAGTGTAAAAACACCTCTTGTCCTACAGGGTGAGCCGAGAGGAGAGTTAGGGATTTGGGTACACTTAAGCCTAACCCATCTACCGGAGTAGGGGCAGTTGCGCCACCTAAAAGGACTGGGCATACGGTTAACCATAATTCATCAATCCAATCTCCCGCGAGTAAACTTGCTACTAGCGCTCCTCCTCCGAGGATAGCCAAGCGCTTGAGATGTAATTGGGCGAACTGGACAAAAATCCCATTCCAATAGAAGCCCCCTTCATGGGTAGGAGCGGTGAGAATGCGGTCAAATTGTGGTGCTAATTCGGGTTGATTTTGCCAGGGAATGGCTCCCTCTGGGGTGGTGAGCAGCCATCGGGGAACGGATTGTTGAAAAAAGCGATAGGAAACATCAAGATTGCCAGTTTGAGACACTACAATTTGTACGGGTTGGGGCGGCTCTTGCTGTTGCTGGCGTTGCTGTAGAAGTTGGAGATCGGAAATACTCAGAGTTGTGCCATAGGCGCGTAGGGTTCCTGCACCGAATAAGACAGCATCCACTTTAGCAATTTGTTGTTCGAGATGGGCTTTATCCGCCGTAGAACCAAACCGGGCAGGAGAACGGTCTATGTCAGAGATTTTGCCATCGGCACTCATG
The DNA here is from genome assembly GCF_017746885.1 of Roseofilum sp. SBFL. Lineage (NCBI taxonomy): Bacteria > Bacillati > Cyanobacteriota > Cyanophyceae > Desertifilales > Desertifilaceae > Roseofilum > Roseofilum sp. SBFL. Next base: position 32,854 of record NZ_JAGHZH010000024.1, read on the forward strand.
GCAAGAATAGCTGTAATGTGGGGGCGATCGACCGCAAAACCCGTCATAGTATAGTCCTAAGTATAGGAGTAAGAGCTTTCAGAAAGTATACAATATGTTGCTTAATGTTGCTCTACAGAAAAATTTGCTTGCCTCCAAGGGAAGATGCTTGATAGGCTAGGGATGGGAAAGTAAATTCAGGGATTAAGCTTCTTATCCCTCAATCCCCATATCAGAAGCAGGGTGCAAATGATCTCGAGTAATCCTTAACCTCAAAATTGTGATGAAGAACACAGTTAGGTCTATGGTGAAATCATAGCCTAAATTACAAAAATCTTTAGACTATACAGTGAGTGCTATATTAATCATATTTTAGGATGACCTCGTAAATTAATGTTCTAACGTTCAAACATCTACCAAAACCCAACTCAAGATAATGGCAACTCCAGCTTCCCAAGATATAAAATATGAAAATATTGATTGGCTCTCGGCTTATCAACAAAATCCTTCCCTAGAATTGCGGAATAAAATTGTCAAATCGAATATTGGTTTAGTCAGGAAAGAAGCCCATCACTGGATGCACCAATGCAGTGAAGGATATGATGATTTACTTCAAGTTGGGTGTATTGGTCTCATTCGAGCTATAGAACGATTTGAACTGGGCAAAGGCCATGCCTTTAGTTCTTTCGCGATTCCCTACATTCGGGGTGAAATTCAACATTATTTGCGCGATCGCAGCAATACTGTCCGTATTCCTCGACGCTGGTTAACGATACAGCGCCAAGCTGAAAGTACGATTCGGGATTTACAAGTTAAACTCAACCGCTATCCCAAAGATCTAGAAATCGCTGAAGCTATGGGCTTATCAGTAGCAGAATGGCACGAGGTGAAACTTGCTTCTAAAAATCGCTCGCTACTCAGCCTAGATGCTCCCGTCACAGATGAAGGCGAACAAGCCACCAGTTTAGGGGAACTGGTTCCCGACCATCGCTATCGCAGTTTCCAGTTAGCCATGGAAGACCAAATCCGTCTCCAACAAGCCCTAGTAAACTTAGAAGATCGTACCCGCAAAGTCTTGGAATTTGTCTTTCTCTACGACCTCACCCAAAAAGAAACGGCTGAACGGATGGGCATTAGCGCCGTTACTGTCTCTCGACAGGTCAAAAAAGGTCTAGAGCGGTTGAAAAAAGTAATGATGACAGAGATCTGAAGCCCTCATCCCCCAAACCCGTTCGACAATCTCAAAGTGGGGAGAGAGGGAGAAGAGCCTATTCCCTATTCCCTATTCCCCCAAAATCAGCCTAAAATAGCAGTACCATTAACCCAGTTGCTCAATCGTCAGCTAATCGTGCTAATCGTGGGGGGTTTCCATGCGTTCATCATTCTTAGTCCTATTCCTTAGTATCTTAAGCCTAGGCTTATCCAGTTGTGGTTTAATTGGAGGTGGAGGAGAAGAACCTGCCGCAGAAGCCCCTCCACCCGAACCCGTAGCGGCTGCACCCCAAACCACTCCCCCTGAAGGAACTGAAACGGAAGGAACTGAAGGCGAAGCTCCGGCAGAAGTGTTTCCAGAAGAAGAGGAACCGGAAGCGCAAGAACCGCCCGCCCCACCTCCCCCCCAATCGACTCTGGAACAATCCACCAATGTTGAAGATCGAGTACAGTCCGTGAGCAATACAACAGGGCAAAAAGATCCTTTTAATCCTCCAGGCATTATTATTACCGGAGGATCAGAAAATGGTGGTGCAGACAATGGCGGTCCAGCAGGGGGTATACCGCCCATCATCGTCGAAGCTTCCCCACCTCCTCCACCTCCTACACCTCCTAATAATGCTGGTAGTGGTTCAGGTAATGGAGCAGTAGCACCAGCGATTCCTAAAATTGCACCTCTATCAATACCAGAACTGCCACAAGTGGAACCGCCCCCAAATTTAGGGATAGATCCGAGGTTTCAACCCGTACCTGCTGCCCCAGCAGGGCCAATAGGGCCACCGCCTCCGAATACGGCTAGAGCGGTGGAAGTGTCGGCTGTGGTACAAGTGGGACAGGTGGTGAAGGCTATTGTGAAATCCCCTGGTGAAGACACCCGTTATGTAGGAGTAGGGGATTATATCGGCGGCGGTTCGGTATATGTGAAAAATATTGATGTCTATACCCCGGCCGAACCGGTGGTCGTTTTAGAAGAGAATGGGCAAGAAGTGACCCGTCCAGTGGGGGCAGCTCCCTTACCCCCAGAGATATAATGCCTCATCAATTGGTCGCTATTATTTTAGACTGGGAGTAAGATTATGGGGGTACTGATGAACACTAATCAATCCTGCCTAAAGCTTATGGTTAGATCCTTACAAACCTGGGGATATTCTTGTTTAGCTGCGTTAAGTTTGAGTGGTTTAAGTATGACACTGATGATCGAGGGGGCGATCGCCCAATCGGGAGGAGATTCTCTTGGCACACCAGACGAAGAGCTAACGCCCTCTTGTCTTCCTCGAGTGGCCAATGGGATAGCAAAATGTAATTATCCCAATGGAGATAATTATCAGGGGGAACTTCAGGGAGGATTACCTAATGGTCAAGGGGTTTATGTCCATGCAGAAGGCGATCGCTATCAAGGCGGCTTTCTCAACGGTAAACCCCACGGTCGAGGAGTCTTTATTAAAGCTGATGATGCCCGTCTAGAAGGAGTCTTTGAAAACGGAATTTTAAAGAATGGCCGCGCTGTATTTCCTGATGGAAAATACTATGAGGGAACCTTTGGATTAGTCACGAATCTCAGTACCAATGTAACCAGCAGTCAGCCTGAAGGCAAAGGACGGTTTGTTTATCCCGATCGAAGTCGCTATGAAGGAGAATTTTTTGCGGGTGAACCCTTTGGTCAAGGTGCACTCATTCGTCCGGATGGAACCCGTTGTCAAGGTCGTTTTTTTAATGAAGCATTAGATGCTAATGTTCAATGTGTCTTTTCCGATGGTACAAGATATGAAGGAGAATTACGCGGTGGTATTCCCCATGGTCAAGGTGTACTTATTTCTCCTGATGGTCAGCGAACCTCTGGACGCTTCCGCGATGGTGAGTTCGTGAATTAATCTTGAGATCGTGAAACATCGTTTTCCCCAGAAATATTGAATATTAGCTCAATGCCGAAAACAAGAGGATAAAATATGGTATTTTATCCTCATTCAAGATCTTGAACCCAATAAAATTGACATTCTCATCGGACTCAATGCACAGTGATTCCTAAAAAATTTTGCGTTTAATTCTAGTCAATATTTTAGCGATCGCACTGTGCAAAAGTCATAGAAGCGGGGCATCAAGCAAAAAAATCCTTCTCCAGAAAATAGAGAAGGATTAGGGTGAAGAAAAGGTTATTCTTCAAATAGTGACGTTATTTACGGATAGGAGTGCCGCACGGATAAGTGACGACCGGAGCAGCAGCACTCATTTCTTTCGGTTGAGCCACCCCAGAAGCCTTTGGTTGCGCCTGATAGTCCGCCTTTAAGCGATCTAACAATTCCTGACGGCGATCGTACAGCCGTTTCAGGGGACGGGGTGTAGATTTTTTACTCACATAGGAGCTAATCAACGGTAAGGCGATCGTGCTATCGGTATAGCACACAATACTATTGGGTAATTCGTTCGGGTCTACTTTCCCCCAACTCACTGCTTCTGAAGGAGTTGCTCCCGATAATCCTCCGGTATCGGGACGAGCGTCGGTAATCTGGATAAAATAATCATGACCCCGTTCTTCTAAACCCAAAACCTCATGAATCTGGGGTTGAGTTTGCAACAGGAAGTTTTTCGGCGAACCGCCACCAATCATCAACGCCGCACTTCTCCCCATCACATTGGGAATACCGGAATTCCGAGCGCCATAGACAATGGCTGCGGTTTCATTAACATCAATGGCTGGATCAATCATGAGATCCGATCCCTCTAATGCCAAAGCTGCCACATTCATACCGATGGAACTATCCCCAGGAGAAGAGGTATAGATAGGAACGCCACATTCATAGGCTGTGGAGAGTAAGCAAGGATTTTCAATGCCTAAACGTTGTTCAATTTCCCAGATATACCGCCCCAAATGATAATGAAATTCAGCCGTTCCCATCCGTTTTTGGAATTCTGGCGCTTTCAAGGTTTGGCGGATAAAGGCATCGGTTTCTAATAGCACATCGTAGTCGAACACAATGTCATAAATGCGGATATGTCCCTCTTCTCGCAATTTCACATCATCTAAGAAGGGACTGCCTGCATACAGACTCATTCCCAAACCATAATGCAGATCGTGATATAAATTAGCTCCCGTGCTAATCATCCAATCAATATAGCCTTGTTGCATGAGAGGTGCTAGAATTCCCACCCCAAATCCGGCTGGAGTCATGGCTCCAGAGAGACTTACACCGACAGTGACTCCCGGCTGCATGACTTTCTGGGTGAGCAAGTGGCAAATTTCCCGCAGTCGTGCTGAATTGTAGGCGGTAAAGTAGCCATCAATCAGATCGACTACACTAATTTCTGTGGGCAAAGGAGCAGGTGCAATTTTGTTTTTGAGTAAGCGAGACATGATAAATTATCCTATTTTCTAATCTGCTTGATTGGGATACCGATTCTCTATCATTCTTTGAGCAAGACATCGAGAATTCCCAGGAAGAATCAACCCCTAATTTGGAGTTTTTTTATCCCTTCCAGTTTTTGGCAATCATGGGAAAATACCCTCAAAAACCATGTCTAGAAATCCATTTCTAGCTGGCTTTGGGTTTGTATTCCTGGATTTTTAGAGATCGTTAAAGCTTAATTAGGGTTCAATTTCTGAGCAGCTAAATCACTGTCCATTTACCTTGGGTTTTTCTTTCCAAGGGGTCATGTTCAGGACTTACAGCACTTCTGCTATGAGGAACGGACTCAAAGGCTCTAAGCATCAATACTACAAGTGTTTGCCTAGGGTGTTTATGTTTGCAAAGCAGAATACGCTGTATTTAGCTGATTGACCGGCCCAGTTTGCCAACTTCAGTTGAGGGTAGGGCAAACCTAACAGTTACAGACCGGTCAGATCGGACTAGGGGGTTCACAGCCATCCACCCAGGAGATCGTGGGGTCAGACTTACGTCTACGCTTGAGTTTCATTTCTAGATACCACAAGCCTTGCCAGGGGTATCCAGTCAGGGGAGGATAGTTCAATTTTCTTCTTAGCACCTATTAGAGACCGCCTATTTCAACTATAGCAGAAGTTTAAGAAAACTGTATTTTTTGGAATTTAGTTATCTAGATTGCCATTAAGGGAATATCCTAGGGGTCTATTCAAGGCTTAAAGGCTGCTATACATTCTCATTATTTTTACTAAGATTTGGTCAAAATCAGGTTAACAAAAGGCAAATATTTTTCAGGATCAATTTCACACAAACAATTAGGAATGGCTATTATTGTCCAGGACGAAGGGCGATCGCCTGCTGGGGGGCGAAAATTTTCCCCACGGCGATCGCGATCCGGGTCAGATCCGGGTCTAACAAGGGCGGCCAAATGAGACCGGACTGTTTATGTTGCACAAAAGCCTGGCGACTTTCCATGGCTAACCGATGCAGGGCACATACCAAGCGCCGCTCTAATAACTGCTGCTCCTGGGATTGTTCAGCAATAATACTGAGTGCTAACAATAAAGACGTAACTTGCCCCGGAACGGGTGGCTCTCCCGCTTGCAGGCGTAGTAAAAATGCATCAGGATTTTCGCCAGTAGGTAACCCTTGGGCGATCGCAAACTCACAAGCCGTCTTATAGTCCATCTAATACTCTCCCAAAAACGATAAATTTTGATATCAGCACATCACAAACTCCAGTAATTTGCCACTTCCTATCCCTTAATGCCAAACTCGGAAAAGATTAAACTTGCGATCGTCATTAGCGAATGAACCCATCCTCTACAACTATTCCCTTTGTGGATCTCTCGATCCAACACCAACCTCTGAAAACCCAGTTTGATGAAGCCATGTTAGCGGTTCTGCGGCAAGGGGACTTTATCTTGGGTCAAGCTGTCAAAGACTTTGAAGTCGCATTTGCTCAAAAATCGGGAGTTCAGTATGGTATTGGAGTCGCTTGTGGAACCGATGCGATCGCCCTTGGCTTAAAAGCCTGTGGCATTCAACCTGGAGACGAAATCATCTTACCAGCTAACACCTTCATCGCCACCCTCATCGGTGTTTTACACTCAGGAGCAACCCCTATTTTAGCCAACTGCGATCCCAAGAGTGCCCTAATCGATCTACAAGCAGCCGAAAAGCTAGTTACTCCCAAAACCAAAGCCATTCTTCCCGTTCATCTCTATGGTCAAATGGTCTCCCCTCAAGCTCTCCTAGACTTTGCCCAAACCTATAATCTGTTTATCTTTGAAGATGCTGCCCAAGCACATTTGGCCCATCGAGAAGGGTATACGGCAGGTTCTGTAGGTAAAGCGGCTGCCTATAGCTTTTATCCAAGTAAAAATCTTGGCGCATTTGGAGATGGAGGTATGGTCTTAACCAACGATCCAGAGGTGGAGAGCAATATGAAAACGCTGAGAAATTACGGAGCGCCGCGCAAATATTACCACACTGAACTGGGAACTAATAGCCGTTTAGATACCCTCCAGGCCGCTATTCTAAACGTGAAGTTACCCCACTTGCTCACCTGGAACCAACAGCGCAACCAAGCCGCACAAGAATACGATCGCCTCTTCGCTCCCTTGGCTGCATCCGGTCTTGTCCCGATCGCCAACTTCAGTGGTGCCGGCCATGTTTATCACCTCTATGTGATTCGCCTCTTAGAAAGCTGTCCCCTGAGCCGAGATACGCTACAAGAAGAACTCAAACTTGCTAACATTCAAACCGGTATCCACTATCCAGTTCCCTGCCATCTACAGCCGGCTTATGCCCATCTAGGTTATCATGCGGAAGACTTTCCTGAAGCCGAACAACTCTGCGAGTCTATCCTCTCCCTACCCATGTTCCCAGGGATTACTTTAGAACAAATCGAGCGAGTTGTTGAGGCGATCGCCTTAGCAGTTAAGAAAAACTAAATAAAACCCCGTATTCCCCATTCCCTATTCCCTCAAAAAACATTCCCTAAAAACACGATGACTCAACCATCTTCCTTTCCCAGTTCCATACCCAAATCTTGGCTCAATTATGCTCTTATCGCCCTGTTCATCCTTCTCTATGCCCCCTTGCTCTTCCATTGGTATGATGGCTGGATCAATAAAAGTATCAGTATTGAACACGAATACTTTAGCCATGGGTTAATTGGCTTACCCTTTGCCGTCTACATTGCCTTCTGGGAAAAACGCCAGCAATGGACACAACTGCCTGACGATTTCCATCCCCTAGGTGGCTTTTTCCTCGGACTCGGTGGAGTGTTCTACATGACTGGACTACCCGATATTGTTAATCTCTCCTTTCCCCTGATGCTCATTGGGATTTGTTTGTGGTTAAAAGGTATTCCAGGTCTGAAATTACAAGCTTTTCCCCTCATTTTAGTTGCTCTGGCCACTCCCACAGAAATCCCTTATTTAATCGAGCCTTATATTCTCCCCTTACAAAGCTTTATTTCTACCATGGCAGGATTTATCCTCTCTGGTATTGTGGGAATGGATGTTACCGTAAACGGGATTTATCTCTCCACCGGCGGAAGACTGGTAGAGGTTGCGCCCCACTGTGCAGGATTGAAAATGCTCTTTACCAGTCTCTATGTAGCGTTAATGCTTCTTTACTGGACGGGTGCGATCGCCTCTCGACGTAAAATCATCTCCTTATTAGCCGGGTCAATTGTTATTAGTGTGGTAGCCAATATTATCCGCAATAGCCTACTCACCTACTTTCATGGTACAGGCAATGACCCAGTATTTCATTGGTTACATGAAAGTTGGGGTGGAGATTTATACTCCGCAGGGATGTTAGGTTTGGTGGTGCTTCTGTTGAATTGGATCAATCGTGACGACTATTTAGAGTTAGAAGAGTCTGATGAAACCCTTGAATCCCTTAACTCAGATGAATGATCAGCCGCCTCCTCAAACGGAAAAACAGTCTTTGCTCCTATGGGTATTGCTCGGCTTTATGGTGGTCATTTTAGCCATAGGTACGATTCCGGGATACTTCAACGGATCGTGGCAATGGCAGGCTCCTCCCAAAGTAGTGGCCTTAAAACAGTTGCGACAAGTCCGTAAAAACGGATTAACCCTCTCAGGTTGGGAAACCCTTGAGCAGAGAGAACTCGGTTTAGGAGGTCATAAATGGTCTTATCAACAACTTCAAGGCAACTGGGAAGAACCAGTCATTCTGTTGTTTTTAATTCAAAATTCAGACCTAGACCAACCCAGAGTGGAATGGGTGGATGTGAATGGGTTTGTGCAACAGGTTTTCAGGGACTGGAAAACTGATTCTTATCAAATGAAGACGTGGGAAGTCGATACAGAGTCTGGTCAAGGGGGGAGAGTGCGATCGCGGTTTTTTCGCGGCTGGAATCCTACACAAACCTATGCTCTGGTGCAATGGTACGCTTGGCCCAATGGGGGAGATCCAGCGCCAGTCAATTGGTTTATAGCCGATCGCCTAGCCCAAACCCAAGGCGATCGCGCTCCTTGGATGGCCGTTTGTCTAATGATTCCCATTGAAGCCCTAGGAGATATAGAAGAAGCAGAGAAAATCACCCATTCCTTGGTACAAACGATCCAAACCACTCTAATGGAAACCGTCTTTAGTCAATCCCCTGTACAATAAACTTCCTATGGCTCCCTCACGGCATTTTAACATTACCATTAGTTTGACATTAGGTGTGGGGTTGTTTCTGCCTTCTCAGGCCAACGGACAACTCCCCCCTATTGATGTGGATCAACCGGCCTCTGTCGATCAACTCCTCGAAGACGCACGAGAGAGATTGAGAAACCAAGGGGAAATTCTGGAACTCGATAATCAATTACCCACAGCTCCCCCTCCAGAATTTGATGTGTATCGCCTAGGCTCTGGAGATTCGATTACAGTTAATGTGACCAATTTTCCCGATCTGAATTTTCAAGCTCTACTGGATTTAGAAGGGAATATTATTGTCCCCTTAATGGGACGATTGACCCTCAAAGGTTTAACCCTAGAAGAAGTCGAGGAAAAATTACGCTTTGGCTTAAATCAATTTGTGATTGAACCGGATGTCTTGGTTACTCTAGGCAATCGTAGACCCGTTGAAGCAATTATTACCGGTGAAGTCTTGCGACCAGGAACCTATCCTCTGCCTTCTGCTCCCCTTCCTTTAGTGGCTGATGCTCTGGTAGCGGCTGGAGGATCTACTCAGTCGGCTGACCTGCGTAACATTATTATTCGTCGAACTTTGCTAGATGGTTCAGTCCTAGAAGCTTCTGTCGATTTACTCACTCCCCTTAAATATGGGCAGCGAATCCAAGACCTGCGGCTTGAAGATGGCGATATCATTATTGTGCCTAAAATTGATTTTAATGATATTGACTACGATCATCAGTTAGCGGCAGAATCCAATTTATCCCAACCGACGATTGCTATTGATGTCGTGCGCTATACCACCAATAATGTGGGGTCAATTACATTACCGAATGGCAGTACTTTTGCTGATGCGATTACGGCGATCGGGCCCAATTTTGAACAAGCTAAATTGAGTAAAGTGGGGTTAATTCGCTTTGACCAAGAACAGGGACGAGTGGTAACCAAAGTTATTAATGCTCGCAGTGTCATATTAGGAGATGTTTCCCAAAATATTCGCTTGCTAGATAATGACATTATCGTAGTCAATCGCAACTTATTATCGAGACTGAGCATAACTCTAACTCGAATTACCCGACCGTTTCAAGATGTCCTCACCTTTCTTCTGTTTTGGCGGCAATTCCGAAATAACGTCACCAATGTCTTTACAGTTGATACCAACTTGAATAATCGGTCTCCCTCTCCTGCCCGCACTCCTACTCCCACCCCAACACCCGGGACTACCCCTTCAGCTACTCCAGCACCATCGCCCGCACCGTCACCCGCACCAGCACCATCCCCATCTCCAAGCCAGTAAATCCCTTTTCTTCAAGCTGGCTTAGGTTAAAGTAGAAGTGAGGGACTTGTATTTGTAAGTAGCCTGGATAGAACCATGACTTCACCGCTGATCAAAAAATATAAAATTGCCTTTGGAAAATATTGGTTAACTATTCCCATTGGCCTGATGATAGGGGCACTTGGGGGTGGAGGATTTGCGGTGCTTCAACCCCCACAAGGACTTCCCAGTTATCGATTTCAATCTGTCTTGCAAATTACTACTCCTCCCATAACGATTTCGGAAACCGGAACAGCTATCCAGGCCCAAAGTGAACAGCTTGAAGAAAATGCCCAAGAGTTACTCCTAACGAATGAGGTCTTACAAACAGTTGCCGAGTCTCCTAAAATCCAGATTGACCCTAGGGATTTACGGAAAGGATCTTCAATTAGATATAACAGGAAAACCCCATCCTTTTTATATGTATATGTGACCTGGGATAATAAGTCTCAGGGTAAACAAATCACTGAATTGTTAGTGCAGGAAGTAATTCAGCAAAGCCGTCGCCTTAATACCAGTCGCTTGCGAGCGATTATTGAAACCCTAAATGAGCGCTTACCGAAGGTAGTAGAAGAGCTACGCAAGGCGGAAAATGAGCTAGAAGTGTTTATTCGGCAAACGGAGTTTGCTGAAATAAAACGGACTCAACTTCCCGGATTAATTACGCAAAATGAGCAGCAGCAGCGACAGTTAGAATTGCAAATTCAGACTGTGACAACCCAAATGGCGAGTCTGCAACAGCAGTTGGGTTTAAATCCCGATCAAGCCTATGCTTCAGCCGCCTTAAGTGCCGATCCGATTATTGGCCGGTTGCGCACTCAGCTCTATGAGTTAGAGTCTCAAGAATTATTGCTCAGTCAAACCCTGCGCCCGGATAATCCACAAATGATCGAGTTAAGGCGACAATTGGCATCAACAGAAAATTTGTTAACGGTGCGAGCGACTGAGGTAGTCGGAGGAGATGGATTGGCTGCACCATTGAGAAGTGGTGAGCAAATTCGTAAGGATAGTAGCCTCGATCCGGCTAGGCAGGCGATCGCCCAAGAATTGGTGGGACTCAAAACCCAGAAAGAAACCTTAGAAAAAGAATTAGCAGTGGCTAAAACTATTGCCACAGAATTAATCGAGGAATATGCTGGGTTGCCCAACACGCAAGCAGAACGGGCAAGATTAGAACAACAGGTGGTCTTGACCAAACAGTTTTATGACACGATTCAAGCCAAACTGATTGATGCTCAAACGGCTGAAGCGGAAACCGTGGGCAATTTAAATATTGCCCAACCTCCCAGACTAGGCGAAAAGATTACCCCTCCAGCCCCTTTACCCATTATGCTGCTCCTACCGGCAGGGGCAGTCGGGGGTATGATTTTGGGTGCAGGAGCCATCTTTGGTTTGGGTATAGTTTTAGCCAGCACTATGCAAACGCTGGAAGATATTCAATCGTTTGTCACCGAGCGTGAAGTACAAATTTTGGGGATTTTACCCTTTGTGGAAGAGTGGGATGGTTCTGGGGGAGAGGTTCCCATGATGCTCTCTCGCCATTCCCCCTATTTGGATAGTTATGAACGGTTCCGCTCTACCCTGCGGCAAGTGGAAGAAAAACCGAAAGTGGTGCTAGTTACCAGTTGCGATCGCCAGGAAGGAAAAAGTGTGACCGCCTATAATTTGGCGATCGCCTCCGCCAGAGCCGGAAAACGTACCCTCCTCATCGAAGCCGACTTACGCAACCCGTCCAATGCCGAAATCCTCAAAATTGTTCCCGATTCCAACTCCACCCTTGAACCCCTGCGCTACTATAGCCAAATTAGTGACTGTATTCGCCTGGTTCCCAACATTGAAAACCTCTACATGGTTCCCAGTTTTGGCCCCTATGAATATGCAGCCGCTGTAGTGGAATCAGCAGAAATGCGTCTTCTCCTCGAAGATGCCCGTAAACGGTTTGACTTCGTCGTCGTTGATGCTTCTGCCCTCAACCTCTGTAACGATCCTCTAATTCTAGAGCGCTATACCGATGGCATAATCCTCGTCACCCGTGCCGGTTATACCGTCAGCAACGATTTAGCCGACAAAATTGACCTCCTAGAAGATTCGGAAGACTACCGTTTATTGGGCGTTGTCATTAATGCAGAAGAAATGAATATTCAACCCCTACCTCCACCTCCGATTATCGAAACGGCTGACCTCAATAAAGAGGCTGACTCTGAACCTATTCTCAATGGTTATAAGGGAAGTTATCACTCTTATAGTAATGGTCATAACGGCCATAACGGTCGTAACGGTCATAATGGTAATGGCAAGACTCCCACATCACGACCTGGAGAAAAAAGCACAAAACCATAACCTCACCGAACCGGATGCAGGAACTCATTGGAGAAAGAACCGACAGGGGTTTGATATTCTATGAAGAATTTTCAGATACAATAACTGGGCAAACCCTTTCCTCCCCTTTGATCCTGAAGGAGCGCTCTTCACCCATTTGAACCTTTGAACCCAATGACTCAGTTCAAAACTGCCTTTACGATTTTTTTAAGCCTCATTGTTGAAGCTTTTCCTTTTCTCTTACTGGGAGTCATCCTCTCTAGTGCGCTCCTGTTTTTTGTCGATGAGCGCAAACTGCTACAATTGATTCCCAAACAACCCTTACTCGGAGCGCTAGCAGGAAGTGCGATTGGCTTTCTGTTTCCGGTGTGTGAATGTGGTAACGTACCCGTTGCTCGCCGGTTCTTGCTTCAGGGATTTCCCCCTTCAGTGGCAGTGGGCTTTTTGCTGGCTGCACCAACCATTAATCCGGTGGTGATTTGGTCAACTTGGACAGCCTTTCGAGACCAACCGGAATTGGTCGTATTTCGGGTCATCTTTTCATTGCTCATTGCGACAGGAATTGCTTGGATCTTCAGTTCACAAGCAGATTTACGCCCTTTGTTGCAGCCGGCTATGGTGCGCTTAATGCCGGCTTGCGATCTTAAAGATTCTGACTGGGATGAACAGAAAGATGAATCCTTGTCCCTCTTGACATCAGGAACCTATATTATTGGCGAGCAAGGCAAACGGCTAAAGCTGGATGAATCGAGTTGGGAAATGACCCAATTATCCCAGGATTTAGTCAAACAGCCTTGGTCTTATCGCTGGCGCTTGTTTATGGATAATACCCTACAGGAATTACGGGAGCTGGGGGGAGTATTGGTGATTGGCAGTGCGATCGCCGCTTTGATTCAAGTAGGAATGCCTCGCGATCTCATCCTAGCGGTCGGTACCGGCCCTGTCACCTCAATTGTTGCCATGATGATTTTAGGGGCAGTGGTCTCGATTTGTTCTACCGTTGATGCCTTTTTTGCCCTCTCCTTTGCCTCCACATTTACCAGCGCTTCATTATTAGCTTTTCTGGTCTTTGGGCCGATGATTGATATCAAAAGTGTAGGCTTGATGTTATCGATGTTCAAACCCAGGGCGATTATCTATTTATTGGTTTTAGCAGCCCAGTTAACTTTTGTGTTGACCTTTCTATATCACATGGTTGATTAATTTTCAAGAATGATGAATCAATTCCGTTTGCCTCAGCGTTGGCTTCCCACCTTAGATGTGGTCACCACCGGATTATGGGGATTTTTATTAATTAAATTATGGATCAGTGGAGAATTGAATTTACTGATTCACCCAGCCTACCATTGGCTGATCATTATTGCTGGAGCATGTTTACTTGGACTCAGTGGAGTGAAGGGATGGCAACTGTGGAAGCATTACCAAAAAAGTTTGGTTGAGCGTCCTCGAAATGCCGCCAATGTGAGAGAGCATGTGAGCTTATTACCCCAGAGCTTAAGCTGCTATCTGTTATTATTTACCGCCATTGTGGGTCTAACCGTTAGACCTCAAGCGTTTACTTCAGAAACGGCTTTGAAGCGGGGAGTTAATGATTTTATCCCGATTACTGAAATTACACCTCAGTCATTTACAAATGTGACTAAACCAGAGGATAGATCTTTGGTGGAATGGGTGAGAACATTGAATGTGTATCCTGAACCCGATGCCTATACAGGGCAAAACGTGCAGGTGAGTGGATTTGTGATTCATCCTCCAGATTTTCCGCCCGAATATGGATTAGTGTCTCGATTTATTATTACGTGTTGCGCGGCAGATGCTTATCCTATTGGTTTACCAGTCAAATTTCCAGAATCTCGCGAGACCTATGCTCAAGATAGTTGGGTAGAAATTAAGGGAGCAATGGCGACTGAAGTTTTGAATGATAACCGCAAGTTGGTGATTGTGGCTCAGGAGGTGCAGCCAATTCCAGAACCCAAAAACCCTTATAACTATTAATTAAGAAATTGATTAAAGAATGAATATTCCCAACTATTTAATGGATTTTTACGCCGATAAAATCCAGCCTAAAGTCAAGGATTGGCAACCGCTCGATCGAGTTGTAGTCAGTGTGGTCAGCGTTCTTTGTGTCGTCATGTTGCTTTTGATTATTACAGGCAGCAATGCGGCTCCTAGAGTAAGAGCTTTCACCTGGAACGATCAAGTTATTACAGCAAAAGACAAGGCATTTATTCTGCAATTTAGCCATCCCATGGATCGGGAAAGTGTAGAGAATAATCTTAAAATTGAACCGTCTTTATCAGGTAAAACGAGTTGGGCTGGTCGGCGAATGGCTTATACGTTAAATAAGCCTGCGCCCTATGGCACTCAATTCAAGATACAAATTGAAGGGGCAAAAGATCAATATTCTGATGTTAGAAAAGGAACTATAATTCAACCCTTTGTTGGTGAATTTAGAACTCGCGATCGCGTGTTTGTCTATATTGGCAATGAAAATGAAGAGTCTGGGCGCTTAATTCTGTATAACCTGACCCAGAATCATCTAGAGATTCTCACTCCTCCTAATCTGGTTGTGATGGACTTTAAGCCTTATCCCGATCGCCATCGCATCCTATTTTCCGCCCGAGATACGGAAGAAGCGGCAGATGAAATTATTGAGCAAAAACTCTACACAACCACTACGGGCTTAAAATCCGAGGAAAATGCTGGTATTGTGGATGAAGTTTTAGACAACGAAACCCATCAAAACCTGGCCTTTGATCTGTCTCCTGACGGTAAAACCATTGTGGTACAACGGGTGAATCGTGAAGATCCGAGCGACTTTGGACTATGGCTAATTCCAGAAAAAGGAGACCCCTATCCCCTTGAAAATCAACCGGGAGGAGAGTTTTTAATTACTCCCGATTCCCAGGCGATTGCCCTGCTCCAAGGAGAAGGAGTTGCTCTGCTTCCCCTCTATCCGGATCAATCTGAATCGACGAACCAACCGTTAAACTTTCTGCCCAAATTTGGTCAAGTTCTCAGTTTTGCGCCAGATGGTTCAGCCGCTACAATGATCAAATTTAATCCCGACTATACGCGATCGCTCTATCTAATTACCAACCAAGGAACTGAAAAAGAACTGCTCAAAACCAATGGCTCAATTCGAGAATGCGAATTTGATCCGACCCAAACCACGCTCTACTGTCTACTCTCCAAACTGTTACCTGGAGAACTCTACCAAGAGCTGCCCTATATTACTGCCATTAATCTAGAAACTACTGAGCAAATTCCCTTAATTGGTCTACCGAATCAACGGGACATCGAGATAAGTTTATCCCCTGATGGAGTCGCTCTTCTATTCGATCATAATCAAGCTGATATCCTTGAAGAACCCCCTCCGCCTACCCCAGATAACTCACAGAGCAATAACAGTAATCTTTGGATATTACCGATTATCGATGCTCAAAAACTGATGGAAGACCCTCAAATTAAGCCTGAAGTTCTTCCCTTAAAAGGCTTCTATCCCCAATGGTTGCCTTAAGGGACTGAGCCAATTGGGTTCTAATTTCCTCCTATGGTAAACCGGTTGAAAGTACACTAAGGGGGATTGGAGTAAAAGCTCCGGTCAATTTTAACCCGATTTTACTCCAGTTCAGGGAACTCATCACCAGTTTTCATGGAAACACAAGAGCTACTCAATCGCTATCGACAAGGAGAACGGGATTTTGCCCATGTAGATCTCAGTGGAGCTAACCTCAGTGGCATGAATCTGCGTCAAATTGATTTGACTGGAGCAGATTTAACCGGAGCCAATTTAACTTGGATATCCCTTAATGAAGCTAATCTTACAGGTGCTTGTTTTCGACATGCTGATTTAAGTAATGCCGTTTTAACCAGTAGTCAGTTAAAGGGTTGTAATTGTAGTGGTGCTAATTTAACGAAGGCAGATTTACGGTTATCTCGAATGCAGGAGGCAGAACTCAATTGGGCAATCCTCACAGAAGCAGATTTAACGAGCGCAGATTTACAAAATTCCACCCTAGATCAAATTAATCTAGAGCGGGCAAAAATGACGAGTGTCAATTTAAGTAAAACTGAGTTAATGGAAGCGAATCTTCGTTATGCGAATTTAACGGGGGCAAATTTAACGGGGGCGAATTTACGGGAGAGTCACTTAGAGGAGGCGAATTTACGCAATGCCATTTTAGTTGAGGTGAATTTAACGGAGGCGAATTTACTCAACTGTTGTTTGCGATCGACTAATTTAACAGGAGCAGATTTACATCGGGTGATTCTGACGGGGGCGGATTTAAGTGATGCCATTTTGGATCAAGCCGATTTGAGTCGGGCAGATTTAGCGGGAGCTTATTTGCTGAAAACAAGTTTCAAGAATGCCCATTTATTGCGTACTAATTTAGAAGATGTTTATTTATTACAGGGTAATTTGAGTCATGCTAATTTACGCGGCTCTAATCTCAGAAGGGCGGATTTAAGTGGCTCTTATTTGAGCGATGCCAATTTGGGTGAAACCGATATGACGGATACGTTGTTACTAGAAACTCGATTAATCCGGACGATTTTAGATGGTGCAAATTTAAACGGTGCTTGTATCCAAAATTGGAAAATTGAGGGCGTTGATTTATCGAAGGTTAGTTGTCATTATTTGTGGAGACGGTTTAATTTTACAACCAAAAGTCCAGCCAGTCGCTATCCAGTCGATCGCAACTTTGAGCCGGGAGAACTGGGTCAAGAATATCAAGAAAGTAGCACCACGATTGAAGTTTTGTTTAGTGAACCGCCCAATTGGGAGGTTTTGATCCTCACTTTGGCAGAGTTGCAACAGGAAAATTTGGAGTTGCACTTAACGATTGAGTCCTATGTCCCGATGGATCATCAGTATTTGCTGCGATTATTGGCTAATCATGTGGTCAATGCCAAAATTATTTCTGAACAAATCCTAAATTTATATCCAGAAGTTAAAGAACGGTTTACGTTGTGTCGCCATCAATTGTTGGCTATGCTTAAGCATCCGAATTTACCGGTGTCTCGGCCGGTTGTGAATCAGAGTCCGCCCCCACCCCCTCCTCCTAAGCCGATGGCCGATCGCCAGCAGCAGTTGTATCAGGAAACCTCGAAGCAAATTAAGTCCATCCTGTTTTCACAAATGCCGGAGCAGTTTGTGGATAATATCCAGCGGCTATTGAATTATTTGAAACAGGAAGGGATTGCCCTAGAGCAGCTCCAGAAAAAGGTGATTGTGTCAGCTATTGTGCAACGATCGCAGCAAGATGAAGCCTTTCGAGAGAGTTTGATTCAATGGGAAAAGAAGGCTTCTCCAGAAATGCGACTTTCCATGATGGGGAAGTCGGTGCGGGTGGCGATCGCGATTTTGTGGAAAAAGCAGAAACAGGACAATTCCTCCGAGTAGACAGGCATCGAGGCGATCGCCCGATCGAGCCTCTATTCCCTGCCGCTTAATGAGCAACCCCCTTGATCATTCATGCTCAATCGCGGATAATTATTCTAAAGCGGGCTAAAAAGCCTAATCAGAGACACAAAATCGATAGGGGGATTGAGTCATGGCAGCCAGTGATGACTTCAAAGCCGCGCTCAAAGCCGGAAAGATCAAAGATGCTCTACAAATCGCTCTGAGCGAAGCGATCGAACTTGATATTAAAACTTGGGTTGCTGACGGCGTTCACTATGAACGTACGGCTCAATCTCATCCCACTCACCCAAATGCTCCAGAGCCTTCAACATCGGGTTATCGGATGCGGACTCGCATCAATATTGTTGAAGGCAAAATCGATACCGAAGTAGGGAGCCACTTTGTAGGTAATGGCCCTTATACCGATCTCAAAGACTTTCACATAAGTCAAATAGACGAAAGCCGCGATATTCTGGAACAAAACTTAGATAATCTAGAGCAACTCTTTGCTATCTTGGCAGCAAGCATGAAGAAAATCTCTTCTGCTCAAGCAGCCCAACTCTCTAGCTCGAAATCATCTAACCTACTCAAGAGTCAGATAGATTCCTAAGAAGGGTATCAAACCTGTGCAAATTCAGATAGCATAGACAGAGGTTCAGGTTTGCTCAAGTGGGGTCGAGTATCGGCTTCCGGCATCGATTAACGAGGAACTATCATCATGGCAGCCACTGACGACTTTCGGGAAGCAATTAAAGCTGGGGAACTCCTTGAGGCTTTGAAAACCGCCTTAAGTGAATCAATAGAACTGGAAATCACCACGTGGATATCCTTAGCCGATCCCTATAGTGCCAACCCAGATGAGCAACCCGAAGCCCAGCCCGGTTATCGGATGCATAGCCGAATTAATATCGTTGATGGTGAAATCGATACAGAAGTCGGTAGCCACTTTGTGGGAAATGGGCCATTTACAGAATTGCGAGAATTCCATATTAATCAGATTCGCTCCAGTCGGCAAATTATTAAACGCAATCTCAACAGTATTCAAAAACTCTTTGGCTTGTGGGCGGAGATGCAACAGCAAGAGTTTGAGACGGTGGTTACTCATCTCGAAAGTGTGGCGGCTCAAGACACAGAGAATAGTTCTTCCTCTTTAGAAGAAGTCGCAGAAGTGGAGTGGGAGGTAGAAGTCCCTCCAGTGGCAGAAACAGTAGAGGAAAGCATCCAGGAAAAAGGTGATCGCCACCCAGAAACTTCCCTACCTCCATCAGAAGAACTAGAAGATGACTTTTTTGACTCCTTCGATACTCAGCCCACGGAAACTAAGCCCCAACCCCCCTCAGACCCCCTGGATGACATTTTTGGGGAAAATGAACCCGAATCGCAATCAGAGAGCCAAAAACAAACCGATCTCAGCCTAGAAACTATTGCTGCTGCTGCCGGATTTACAGCCGCCGCCGTTGCTATCACCTCATCCGCAGAAGCCTCTGAACCAGAAGATCCACTCGCGCCAGAACCTCCCAATGAAGAGAGTAATCTTCTAGATATCGAATCTGAAGAACCTCTAGATGATGAAGAACAGGAGATCATGAGTGCCTTTGATGCCACCTACTCAGATTCGGTTGTATCAGATTTAGAAACAACCGAAGAAATCATTGATGCTGGGGCGATCGAAGAACCACCCTTAATTCCCATTGAAGACTCTCCCGAAATTCCCGAACTCAACACAAACTTATCCACTCCAAACCTAGATTCTTCAGAATCAGAAACCGATTCATCTTTCTCCAGTTTTGATCCCGAAGAAGATGAAATTATGGCAGCCTTTGATTCTGACATAGACACTCAAGAATTAAGCACAGAAACTAACGACACAGTAGAAGAATCCGCCAATCTAACTAACTCAGAATTAGAAACTTTTCCAGTTATTGATGTAGTCTCATCAGAAATGGAAAGCGCCGATCTACCCATCTCGGAAGTATCTGAAATTACTGCATCCAACGATCAAGATTTCATCGGTATATTGGACGCAGATGTCGAGGGTGCTGATTCTTCAAGCAATTTAGGGCTAACCGACCTGCAAGAATCCTCTGTTGAAAGTTCTGAACCCCCCGAAGAAAGCTTACCGAATTTTGAATTTTCTGACGAAGATAATATTATGGCAGAATTTGATGCCCAATATGGAGCATCAATAGAAATCCCCACTGAATCTGCCGATAAAACCCCTTCTGAAGAATCCTTAGAGGAAGCGATTCTAGAAGAAATAGTTACTGAAAGCCACGACCAAGAACAAGAGGAACCCTTTCCTACCTCAGAGGAAGTATCCATAGAGAAGGAAGAATTGGTAGAAACAGAAGAACTTTCAGAGAATCCTGCATTAGAGGATTTTTTAGAAACAGAAGAATTAGCGGAAATGGAAGAAGATCCATTTGCTAGTTTAGAAACAGAACAATTGTGGGAGACAGAAGAAACATCAGAGAGTTCTGCATTAGAAGAATCCTTAGAAACGGAAGAACTGGTGGAAACGGAAGAAGATCCATTCGCGAGTTCAGAAACAGAACAATTGTGGGAAACAGAAAAGCTGTCAGAAACTCCCGTATTAGAAGAATCCTTAGAAGTGGAAGAATTGGTGGCAACGGAAGACGATTCTTTTGCCAGTTCAGAGACAGAAGAACTTTTAGAGACTCTCCCATTAGAGGAATCTTTAGAAGAAGAATTGGTAGAAATAGAAGAAGATCCATTCGCGAGTTCAGAGACAGAAGAATTGTGGGAGACAGAAGAAACTTTAGAGCCTCCCGCATTAGAGGAATCTTTAGAAGAAGAATTGGTAGAAATAGAAGAAGATCCATTCGCGAGTTCAGAGACAGAA
>NZ_JAGHZH010000025.1:0-59517 GCF_017746885.1 Roseofilum sp. SBFL
ATGATTGCGGAGAATACAGCGCTTCGCGCGGTAATAGGTAATAGGAAAACCATTTTTCACGCTATAATGCCCATTCTTCCGGCTTTTCATGGGAAGGCACTCTCAAGGAAAATTTCGATCGCTGTACCTCATAACATCGAAAAGTGCTGTATATCTCTCTGCTGTCACTCTTGGAAATGCTGACGTTTCATGTCCGCGAAGCGGAAATTTCAGTCATTACAGCCCGCGATCGCGAGGCGGAGCATTATCGCCAAGGAAAGAATCAGGGTTTAAATCTCTTTTTTCCCAAAGTGACAGAAGAGGGATAACGCCCTCTACTCTTGCTAGAATTCTTCTGGATTAATTCCCATTTCCCTCAGTTTTTGGGCGAGTTTCTCTGCTCGCGCACGCTCGGCTTCTGCCTGTTGTTGAAATTGTTGACTTTGGGAGCGTTCCTGATTGATTAAATTCTCCACAGCCGGAGGATTAAATATTTCCGACACGGATAATTTCAGGATCTTAAATTGGGGAGAATTAATTGTTTCTCCTTCAACAAATTTCACCCAAGTATAGCCTTCGTCACGGCTGGGATTGGTTAAGATTCTTACCCTTTTCTTTTTGGGATCGACAATCCAATATTCGGGAATTTCAGCAATGGCATATTCGCTGAATTTAATTAAATAATCGTCTCGACGGTTTGTGCTAACGACTTCGACGACGAGAAGGGGCTTTTCACTAAAATCGAGGATAGCCGATCCAGAGCGATCGCTACTTTCTTGCCAGAGATTTAGATCGAATACCGCTACATCAGGAATCCGAGAGTAAAACTCGGCGGTTCTCACTCCAACTGCCGAGTTTTTAGCCACTAAGCTGAGTTGTTCTTCAGAAAAATAGCGTTGTAATCGATACGCTAAAAAGTCACAAATTTTAGCATGGTAAAACGTCGGTTGAGGCATGGGTACTAATTTTCCTCCAACCAGTTCATAACGAACATCGGGTTCTCCTTCGTAAAAGAGATATTCTTCAAACGTGAATAGCTTTTGGGGATTTTGAGTCACGCTCTGGATCATGTCTTAAAACCTCTGATCGTGCTTTCCGTATTTCTTACTCTTGACTCCTTAAACTGGGAATACCTTTGGCGGCGATCGGCATTCGCCATCCTGTACCGAAGGCTCTGGAGGTGATTTTCAAGCCAGGAGGTGCTTGGCGACGCTTAAATTCAGCCCGTTTGACCAAGTGTAACACTTTATTGATGATGGCTGGATCGTGACCTGCATCGGCGATGGTTTCCGGAGATTGATGATCGTGGATGAGGCGATGGAGAATATCATCAAGGGTATCATAATCGGGGAGAGAGTCTCGATCGCATTGATCGGGTTTGAGTTCGGCACTAGGGGGTTTAACTAAGATATGTTCGGGGATAATCTCTTTTCCTGAGCGCTGGTTGAGCCAACGACAGAGGCTATAAACGCGGGTTTTGGGAACATCGGCGATCGCCGCTAAACCGCCGTCCATATCTCCGTAGAGCGTACAATATCCGACTGCCATCTCCGACTTATTCCCGGTAGAAAGAAGTAGATGACCAAATTTATTGGCGATCGCCATTAACAGATTGCCTCGAATCCGAGATTGGATATTTTCTTCCGCTACACCGGGTTTTGTTTGAGCAAATAGGGGATCGAGGGTGCAATCGAAACTGCTCATTAAGTCCCCAATGGCAAGGATTTGGGTTTGAATACCGAGGTTTTGAGCTAATTGCAGAGCATCCGTAATCGAGTGTTCTGAGCTATACGGGGAAGGCATGAGGACACCGAGAACTTCAGACGGACCGATCGCTTCTGCGGCGATCGCTGCAACTAAAGCCGAATCAATTCCTCCACTTAATCCCAACACAATTTGACCAAACCCACATTTACAAGCATAGTCTCGAACCCCTAATACCAAAGCTGACCAAATCTCCAAATTTTCATCCTCAGAAAGAGGTTGAGAATCGCCCAGCAAATCCTGCTGTTTTTGATCGAAAGTGAGGACTTGAAAATCAGACTTAAACCCTGGTAACTGAGCCACAACTTTTCCCGTTTGATTGACCGCCAAACTATGACCATCAAAAATCAAATCATCATTACCACCCACCTGATTCACATAAATAATCGGAACTTGATATCGACTGGCGCTATAGCTTAACATTGAGCGTCTTAACACTGGCTTATTTAAGCTATACGGGGAAGCAGATAAATTAACAACAATATCGACATTTTTATCCATTAAATCCGCCAAAGGATTAATGGGATAAGACCGCTTTCCCCAAAATTGTTCATCATTCCATAAATCCTCACAAATGGTTACTCCAATCCTCAGATTGACTCGATCCGTATGTATGGCTAATACTTGACTTTCATGGCCTGGTTCAAAGTAACGGTCTTCATCAAAAACATCATAGGTTGGTAGCAATCGTTTATGAAATTCAGCTAAAACTTTTCCTTTATAGAGAGCTACAACACTATTAAATAATTCTTTCCCTCCCTGTTTAGTTGCGGCTAAATTTCGACTTACCGTCCCCACACAAACTATCAAATCTGGTGGGATTTTCCGAGCCAAATCTTCGATTAAGTGATTCATTTTATCAATGAAAACTGGATAATTTAACAAATCACGGGGAGGATAACCACAAAGAGATAATTCAGGAGTAAGCAAGACTAGAGCGCCCTGAGCAGCAGCAATTTCTGCTGATTTGAGGATCGTTCGGGCATTTTTTTCTAAATCACCAATAGTGGGATTGAGTTGAGCGATAGCAATTTTCATAAATTATAGCGCGAAGCGCTGGTAATGAGGAATTGGGTACAAAGAAACCCTAGTTGTCACCATATCCTGAAGACAAGAAAATAGGATTTAATTTAAACAAGCTACTTATTTTTCAGCTTTTTGAATTAAAGAAATTAACTTATTTCTCACAAAAATAAATCGACCTTTTACATAGTGTTTTCCCAAGGTTTTTTCCTCGAATTCACCCAGATCTAGCATTTTTTCCTTACACCCTTCTCGAATATGACATAAGACCTCTTTGGGTACTCCGGGAAATCGAGCAAATAAGTAATCACTGGCAATTAAGTTTAAGGCAGATTTGCCCAAATGAGAGAAATCGCGATAGGGTAAACCACTCCCCGGATAATTTGGGGGAATGAGGGGATTATCAATCCCAATGACTTGCCCCACAAACCAATCCCGCACCTGATAAAAATTACAATCGAGGTAAATGAGACCCGTGAGCAGTTTTAGGAACGCTCCTAAATGAATCAACCGTTCGTCGGACCAGCTTCCGGGATGATCGACCCGAATTTGTATCCAATTCGTTACTTCCAATTGATCGGCTAACTGTCCCGAGGTTTTCGGTTCTAGAAATTCAATCCAAGCTTTGGGTCGTTCATAACAACAATCAGCGGCAATCATCTGTAAAACCGCTTCTCCCAGAAATAGCAAGCGATCGCCTGATTCATCGAGAGCTTTGCCCTCCATTAACACTCGACCTGACTTCAGCAGTTGCCAAAGATATTCTTTTTCATTAAACTGATAACGAATTGTTACTTCAATCCGTTCGGCTTGATGGATTTGTCCGGGGTTATTGTAGATTTTAGTCATGCGATCGCACTCATCAAATAAACACCATGGGTTTATCTTTTAGTAAATCGAACGCTTCCGCATCAAATCGATAAAGGCTGGCAGGTCTCCCCGCTCCCCGTGATGCTTTCACCCCTGTGTCATAGAGAAATCCCAACTTCAGCAACCGAGCGCGGAAGTTAGAATAGTCTGAAAAATTTTCCCCTAACACCGTAGTGTAGAGTTGATACAAGTCGTTGAGGGTGAACATCTCCGGTAGGACATCGAAGGCCACGGGACTATATTCCAATTTGTTGCGTAAACGTCTGTAGCCATATTCTAGGATCTGATTGTGATCGAATGCTAGGTCTGGCACTTGATGAATGGGATACCAAGCAATACCACTGACTCCATCGGCAATCAGTTGAGCTTCGTCAAAACGTACTAAGGCAAAATAACTGACCGAAAGATACCGAACTCCATATTGATCGGGAGCTTCCCTCGGATCGCGTCCAGGGTCACCAAAGCTATAGAGTTGTTCCAGATAGAGATTTTGGACGCGAATTTTTTCTGAGAGAATGCGATAGGCTGCTTGTTCAAGGGATTCGGATCGACGGACGAGGGTTCCGGGTAAACTCCATTGATTGAGATAGGGGTCTTCATGACGCATCACTAAGAGGACGAGGAGTCGGTTGAGGACGCTATCAACGGAAAAGATGACGTTATCTACGCCCACTTTAAAATCAGCTAACGGCTCTTTGTGAGTTTGTTTTGAATGGCTCTCTGGCATGATACAACTGCTCCCGATGGATGTAATCCTGGATGGGAGGCGTAATAACTTGGGTCTCCTTTCTTTCACGATACGCTGTTGAGGACACAGGTGGAACATCAAAATCGGCGATCGCCACTTCTGCTCCCAACTCGACGAGCGCTTGGACTTGCTCCGACTTGATGGCATAGCCCGATCTCGGTACAATCAAAACTTCAACGTTTTCCAATAAAGTTTTGATTTGATACCACTTGGGCATTTGGGCGATCAGATCGGAACCCACCACAAGGATAAACCGTTCTTGAGGCCAGAGGTGACGGGCTTCGGTTACTGATTCTAGCGATCGCGAATAGCCCAGTTGGGGATACAAGCCAATATTAGGATATTGGTCTTTGAGATTTTCGATCAATAGGTCAAGCATCGCCAGACGATGATCTAAAGGGGTTTGGTGATTCTTAAATGGATTATTTGAGGCCCAAACTGCTACATAATCATAGTGTTGGCTCAACCATTCAAGAATCGTTCGATGTCCCTGAGTGGGTGGATCGGCGCTAGTGCCAAAAAGGGCAACAGTTTTGAGCATGGGTAATTGGTAATGGGTAATTGGTAATGGGTAATTGGAGATCTCCCCCATCCCCCTATCCCTGTATCTGTTCGATCAGTTGTTGTAGTTTAGCGGAAATTTCCATGGGCAGAGGAGTAGGATCTTCTAAATCGCGACAGGAGGGGGGGAGATTCAGGACACAGGTGCGGGTACGCTCTTGGATAATATCGAGGGAGTCGGGAGGGACGAAGGGTTGTCCGGCTTTGAGCATGGGTTGCAAAAGGGGGATTTCTTCGGGTTTAGGGGATTCGTTGATTAAACCTAGGCGATCGCCACTATATTTTCCCTCACTACATCGCCGAAAGATTTGTTTGCGTCCAGGATAACTGACTTTATCGGTTGAGCGTTTCATGACGGGTATCTGTTTAATGTCTACCAGTTTATAGACTCCATTCACTGGAGAACCGGTAACTAATTTTGTTCCTATTCCGTAGCCGTCAATACAAGCCCCTCCTTGGTTTAAGCGCTGCATTTCATATTCGTCAATGTCTCCACTGACAAAGATGGGAACTCCAGGTAACTGTTGGCGGATGTTCTGGGAAAGGGAAACCAGATCTCCCGAGTCTAGACGAATACCGGCAACATCTAGAGTTCCTGCTTGCATCTGCTCGGCTAACCGTTCGGCTGCTGCCAGACTATCATAGGTGTCGATCAGTAGGGGAGCGCGGGGAAAATAGCGGTAAAAGGCTTGAAAGGCAGCATCTTCTGTGCCTTCGCAGGCAGCGATCGCCATGACTAAAGAATGAGACATTGTTCCGACTGGGTTGCGGCCCAATTTCAGAGCGGCTAATACATTAGATGTACCATCCATTCCCCCCGCTAGAGCTGCTCGTGCTGCCCACATTGCCCCCTGGGGACTAAAGGCACGTCTGGTGCCGAATTCTAGAATTGAGACATGATCGCCAGCCATATCCCGCATTCGGGCAGCTTTGGTCGCGATTAGGGTTTGATAATTTAAGGTATTGAGTAAATAGGTTTCTACCAGTTGAGCTTGCCAAAGGGGGGCTTCTATTCTCAACAAGGGTTGATTAGCAAAAATAGCGGTTCCTTCAGGTACAGCCCAAACATCACCCGTAAATTGAAATTGAGCTAACTTTGTCCAGAATTTTTCAGGCGCATGGTTAAAAATGCCGGTTGCTCGTAGCGCTTCGATCTGAGCCGGCGTAAATGCCAGGTTTTGCAAATACTCCAGTGCAGGTTGCACTCCCATAGCGATCAGGTAACCGAAACCTGGGGGTAAACGGCGCGTGAACAGTTCAAAGCTGGCTCGATGTTCCTCTATTCCTTCGCCGATGTAACAGGCGTTCATCGTGAGCTGATAGAGGTCAGTCAGTAGGCTGTTGTCTTCTGGGTTCAGGGTGAGTAAGGAGTCTTCCATCTTGGCGATCGCCTCCTTTAAGGCTACTTCCCTTCCTATTATAGTGGATGTGACCATAAATGTGTCAACCATTTTTTTAGAAACTTGAATTCACATCATCCAAAACAACACATCATCTGGCTTTTTCTCGTGTTATCGATCGCAGAAATGGCTATCTACGCCCATACATTATAGTCTATGACACCAATATTATCGGTTTCCGATCTTCATATCCTCATATCTAGAGTCTCCCTCCTTATTATGAAGTAATCACTCACCATCTTCTTTATCTAAATACATGAAAAAATCTTCATGTATTTTTGCAACTATTCATATGACTAAACGCAACAGAATATAAAGAATAGTAGCGCAGCAATCCCACTTGTTAGGGGATTGCTATAATTGAAATATAGAGAAATCAATCAATGATCTCAATTGCAAGAAAGGAGGCAGTTATGAATATGTTTTCTGCTATAAACGACATGGTGATGTATATGTTTGATGCGATTGGCGAAATCTTTAGCCCCAACCGCGATCAATATCCCAGTGTTGGCGTACAACCGTTTAATGGTGAGTCTTTGTCTGAATGGATAGAGTTCTAATCTGTGTTGAAACTTTGTGAGAGAAACGCTTAAGTTCTATGTATCTGTTGACCTTCCCGGTAGTTTATTCCTCAACAAACTACCGGGTTTTTGATGTCAGTTTTAACAAGGGTCTTAAGCCACTAGTCTCTCAAGAACCCATCAATTGCTGGTCGTCAAATAGATTTAAAGGGAAATATCCAAAGGTTCCATTGAGTTGATCGTAGTCAGAAGATAAACAAGAAATCAAAACGCCACGATAATCTCCAGTATAACTATCGTGATAATGGGCTAGGGTCTGGCCATTGAATTTAATATAAACGGGTTCATCGATCGCCGGTAGCTGCACCAGATTAAAGGGAACCGGATAGCCCAAAGCGCTCAAATAATGGGCAAGAGCCGTAAACCCTTCTGTCCCCTGATCGGCACAAACCCCAAAATTATGATGATCGGCTAGACTCGTAATCTGGATTAACTGCGATCGCAGTTGCTGCCGTTGCTCTGGTACACTCAGATCCACAGACTCCGGTTGCACACTAAACACCTGGAGATATTTCAGAGCAGCTTGGGTTTCAAGACTCAAAGATAACGACACAATGGATAAGGATAATAGAACTGCAAGCCATATCATACAGTGCTTTGCACTAGGGTAGGAGAATAGGGAGATGGGAAAGAACTCCT
Organism: Roseofilum sp. SBFL; assembly: GCF_017746885.1. Lineage (NCBI taxonomy): Bacteria > Bacillati > Cyanobacteriota > Cyanophyceae > Desertifilales > Desertifilaceae > Roseofilum > Roseofilum sp. SBFL. The sequence goes on from NZ_JAGHZH010000025.1 coordinate 7,566, forward strand.
ACTTATGACTCATCCCTCATGACTGATTACTGATTAACATCTGTTGTGTACCAGGAATCTCAATTATAAAGGCTGTCCCTTCTCCCAACTGAGACTGATAATATAGCCGTCCTTTATGTTGATTCACCACAATTTGATAGCTAATAGACAATCCTAAACCGGTTCCTTTACCCACTGGTTTAGTGGTAAAAAACGGATCAAAAAGGCGATTTTGAGTCGTTTCCTCAATACCAGGACCATTATCCCGAATCTGAATCTGAAGAAATCCCTTTTCCGTCACTTTAGTCACAATAGTAATTTGACCGGGCTGTTCAGAACCCACTCGATCTTCTAAGGCATCAATTGCATTAGCTAATACATTTATAAACACCTGATTTAACTGACTGGCATAACATTCGACTCTCGGTAAATCTCCATAGTCTTTAACAATTTTAATTCCCTCACAATCAGGGTTAGGCTTGATACGGTGCTGCAAAATCATCACAGTACTCTCAAGGCCTTCATGAATATCTACTTCTTTTCTTTCTGCTTCATCAAGACGCGAAAACGTCCGTAAGGATTTAACAATATCCCGAATTCGGATGGCCCCTGCTTTCATTGAATTCAAGATATCTTGAATATCTTTTTTCAAAAATTCCAGATCGATTTGCTCGAAGACTGATTGTACGCCTTGACTTGGCTGAGGGTAATCCTTCTGATACTGGTTGATTAAATGGATAAGATCGTTAATATATTGTTCGCAATAATTAAGATTGCCATAAACAAAGTTAACTGGATTATTGATTTCATGGGCAATCCCTGCAATCATTTGTCCTAAGCTAGACATTTTTTCATTTTGGATTAATTGAGATTGAGTTTCTTTAAGCTCGGCTAGCACTATCTTTAACTGGCGATTACTCTCTTCTAGTTCGGCCGTCCGATCAATGACCTTTTGTTCCATCATTTGGTAAGAATTAGATAATTGCTCCGCCATATTATTGAACGTGTTTGCTACGGACTCAATTTCGTCACCAGTGATGATATTAAGGCGATAATTTAGTTCTCCTTTTCCAATTTTTTTAGTCCCATACTGAAGTTTTTCCAGGGATTGAATAACCGGTAAAATAATCCACTTCCATTGCCAGAAAATAACAAAAGATAATCCAATTATCAATAGAGCTTGAAAAATGGGGTTATCTCTCTTGAGTTGAGCCGCAGACTCTTCTGTTTGCAATTCTATAGTATGAACGTATTCAACTAACGACTTCAAAGAAAAATTAATATCTGCGGCAAACCAATTAATGGATTTTAAATCTTGTTTTTGCTTCGTGATGTCTTGGGAATGGGTTAATCTTTTGCTTAACTGATGTAAATCATTGTGACGACGACGTAAGATTTCAATTTCGCTAGAATTCGGTAATCCAAGAGATAATTCATCCAAATGCAAAAGAAACTTTGAGTGAGCTTTTTCATATTTTTGGAAGTTAGCTGGAGATTGATCCAGAATGACAAAATCTTTGAGGGAAATAACCTGTTCTTCTAAATTACGATGTAATTCAAACATTACCGAAAGATATTGACGGTTAATCTGACGACGTTGAGATACTGATTCTTCAGCTTGATTCACGACAATAATACTGCCCCCCATACCGATTGCAATCGACCCAATAACAGCAACTGAAGATGCAAGGAATTTGATAGAAATTTTCATAAATTCATCAATCAGCCTTAGAGCTGATTCCCGAAGTCGTTGAAAGTGCCTAACAGCAAGAGGTTCACTAAAATACTAAGTTGTTCCCAATCAAGGCTAAAACCATTGATATATAAGGATTCCAGCCTTTTTAAGATTTCCTTTAGGAATCAGCTCTTAGTTGTCTAATCCTAGGGTTTCTTGAATGCGACGAATGGGTTCATAATCTTCATCTTGGACTGAAGTATAGCCAGAAGCTCGATCTCCTCCAACCAGTCCTAAACCTGGAGGTGCTTCAATCAATGCTTTACGAACCTTTAGCTTAAACTTATCTGGGAGGGTAGAGCGAATCACCAGAGGGGAGTTGGGTAAAGGATCGGATTGCCAGAGGATGGTATAGCGATCGCTGGATAATTCCCCTGATTCTATTGCTTTCTGGTATATCTTTTCTTCAATAGCGATCGCATCCACTTTCCCTTGCACCAACGCCGTAGTATTTTTATCATGACTTCCCACATAAGCGATCGCCCAAATGGACATCCGATTAACACGGTTTCGTATAAAAAACATAGTCAACACAGGGTTTCTCAGCTCAACTGGCTTGGATTATATCATTGAAACTGCCAATCTATACTTGAGGAATTTAGAATTTAAATAGTAATATAAATTACAATCAACTATGATATTAACTAGAGAAAGCTTCAATCCTATATTTTTGACCAGAGACTTCTCTAAAGAAAGAGACACTAACTGAAGAGCAGCACTCTTGAAGTAAGGCTCAATACCATTTATCTTATTTCTTAAGATGTTTTTGAGTTAACGCTTTTCTGAACTTCGATCAAGAGCGGAGGAAAATGAACCCTGAAAATGGGACAACTTGCACTGTTATCTCTTTTTAGGTAGAATTCGGGGTAAGCTCCATTTAGCCATTGCCCAAAAAATAATCGCAAAGCCAAAACTGAGTAAGACGGCAATAACAAAGGGATGGGGATATGCTCCGGGATGTTTGCTGAAAAACGGAAACGTCATCGCTTGTTGTTTAAAAATCAATGTGGAACTAGAGCCTGCGATCGCCCCGGCACCGATTCCAGTACCGATCGCCTGAATGTGGTCTTGTAGATCTTGATTTTGCTGTTGTAGCTTGCGATCGCTCTCTGCTTGCTCGATCTCGACTAAACCCCGAATAGTGGCGATCGCAGTATCCAACAGTCTCGCGCCTTCTGCGAGATAGGTGAGGTTAGCGGTGATTTGCTGTTGGAACTTACGAAACTGGCGATCGGCTAACTTCAGTGTTGAAGTTAAATTACTGTCAGTAATGTTCTCAATATAGATGATTTTCTGTTCATAATTCTCCCGATGCCAATCAATCATTTTGTGGAAATCGGATAAGCTGCGCAAATTTTGCGAATAGGAGAGGGAAATATTCAGCAGTATCTTCAAGTTCCCCTTAAGCTGGTCGAGCTTCACTGGGCATAAATCAGCAGATTTATCATCATAAATACCACTCGTAAATCCTTGTACGATCTGTTCAATCTTGTTGATATTTTCTAATCCTTTCTGATACTCTCCCTGACTGTCTTCATGGTTTCTCCAATTCTTATGATCGTAGAAAAACAATTCTGCTAATTCCAGTTGTGTCCGGTCTAATTTCGTAATGCTTTCTTGACGAAAGGTCAGAAACAACCAAATTTTACCATAATACTCATCGGGTTCTGGACTACAAAATTCATATACATAACCCTTAAAACATCGCCAACGATTTCTTAACGGCGGTGCAGCTTCCACAGAAGGAAAACCTAAAAAACTCAGTAAACAGATTTGGGCAAATTCCGTTAAGTCTTCTGGCTCTTCCCTCAGTTGGGCACTGAGGATTAGGGTTTTACCCAAAAAGGATGTTCTTAAGACTTGGCAGCGTTTTTGCTCCTCCAGATTATCCTTAGCGCTAACCGTTGTACCACTAAAATAATGAATCGAAGGTTTTAGAGTCTGTAATTCTGCAAGCGTTAATCCATCTTTACCGCTCAAGTCAGGCAAATAGAACGTAAACGAGCCAATATAACTATCATCAAACAATTGGGGATAGAAAAAACCCTTAATAGGAGGCAGCCACGCCAGAATAAAATGTTGAATTTGGCGGTTACGATCTGCCTGAATCTCTAACAGGTCAAAGGCTTGTGCTTGGGGCTGTTCTGAGCGCCACTGAACCTGAAGCGGCGAACCTTGGGAGTCACTGGCATGATAATCCCTTAAAAGTACTTCATAATAGGCTTGAATGTCTGAACGGCTCAGATGAATACGATCGGTGTTGGTTAAACTTCCCGTTTGTAAGTGATACGCGAACAGGCGCAACGTTACCTTATAGAGTTTTGGGAATCCATTAATCACGGTTTTTAGACTTCTCTTTTTTGGACTTTACCTAATTCTGTTAGGCAGCTCTAATTCCTGAGTATACATAGGGTTTGGTTTCGATGATATCGCAAGATTGGAAATCAAATACGCGGATAGATCATTGCGAATGGAATGCAGTGGAATGAAGGAATATTTCCTATCTCGCGAGTCTTGCTTTATCCGCTTCGCGGACATGGATACGCAGTGCGTTAGCGAAGCTTGCGTGAAACGCTCTGTAAGTCGGTCTATCCTCCAACTATGGTGAGAGTCGAGATTGTGTGATATAGTTATCTGCAGGTCGGTTCTAGTGGGGATCAGTCGCTAGAGGAAACGGGGAAAGTGCAGTGAGAATCTGCCGCTGTCCCGCAGCTGTGAAGGAGGAATACATCTCCTCCGAGTCAGAATGCCCGCCGATCGCAAGTCCATGTTCTATAACATCTGCGAGGTACGGATGATGGTTGATTCAGTATTTTTACCATCAATAAAGGGACATAATACTCCGCACCAGTGGTGCGATCGCACCCTGCACTCCATCAGTGCAAGGGTTCGCTTATCTTGCCCATAAATCCATAAGCAAGACAACATAGCGCAATAAGGCATAAGTTAGGCGAGAAGACAGTAGTTTTACGACATGTGATGCACTCGATCTCTTTCTTACCCCCCTTTGTTTAAGTCAGGTTAGGGGGTATCTTAACATATCTCGGAAGAGCTAAAGTGTTGAAGAAAGGGTTAAACTGCCTACTCCCGATCGTTACACTGACTATCTGGGTGACTAGGGCGCTTTGCAACCTAATTACTCCGCACTATTACTTATTGCCTAGCACTATATCTGTGTGTATCAGCTCGAACCTACTGTGGATTGAGCGAGACTTTATGCTGCCCTCTAATTCTATACACATCGCAGAGGACTTGACCTTCAATTCCCTTAAATCAGGAGCTATTTGATTAACTATGACGATTACAACCCAAACCCTAGGTTATCCCCGGATTGGCAAAAAACGGGAAGTAAAAAAAGCTCAAGAAGCCTTTTGGAGAGGCAAATCTGATGAAGCAACCTTGCGGCAAACCGTCGAGGAGGTGGAGATGAACAACTGGAAAACCCAGTTAGAGGCAGGAATCGATCGCATCGGAGTGGGTGATGGAAGTCTGTACGATCTGGTTCTGGACTGGAGCGTCCGTTTAGGGATTATTCCGGAACGCTTCCAAAGCTTATCGGGAATAGACCGCTATTTTGCCATGGCACGAGGCAAAGATGGAAGTCCGGCTCTGGAGATGACTAAATGGTTCGATACCAACTATCACTATCTCGTCCCAGAAATCACTCAGCCCCTGCAAGATGCGGATTTTAGCGACTATATTGCTACTGTCCAACGCGCTCAAAGCATTCTGGGCGATAGAACCACTCCCCTTATCCTCGGACCCTTGACTCTCCTGCGTTTAAGCCGCTTAGAGCTTGACTTGAAAAAGACAGCCGCTCTATTGTGCGATCGCTATCTGCACCTGCTTCAGGAACTCAAAACTCTCGGTGTATCGGAAGTTCAAATTCAAGAACCGGCCTTGGTTCTGGCTACACCAGACCCCTATCCCGCTCTGTATCAATCCCTCTACAGTCGTTTTGCTCAAGTCGGATTACCCGTGAACTTGGTCACCACGTTCGATGACTTGGGTGAAGCCTATGATTGGGTGACTCAATTGCCCGTATCTGCCATTAGCCTAGACTTTACACGGGGGAAAAATCTGGAATTATTGAAAGATCGAGGGTTTCCTAGTGACAAACGCCTCGGTGTCGGTTTGGTGGATGCTCGCAATATCTGGAAAATTCGCCCAGAAGCAGCCCTCTCTACCTTACTCGACATTCAAGCCATTACCTCCAACTTCAGCATTCAGCCTTCAGCCTCCCTGCAATTTGTCCCCTACGATGCCACGTTAGAAACCAAACTTCCAGAGGCTCTGCGGAATGTTCTCAGTTTTGCTCGGCAAAAGTTAGAGGAATTGGTAGCACTGGCAAATGCAGCGAATACCAAAGATACGGCAACCTTCTCCCAACCGTATAAACAAGCCTGGCAAGCCTTTGAGGAGTTTAATCAGCCCAACTCAGAAGTGCAAGCTGCTTTAAAGAACTTATCTGTTCGGGACTTTCAGCGCTCTCTTGACCATCCTTTACGGTTGACCAAACAGGTGCAATTGCCTCCTCTGCCTACCACCACCATCGGCTCTTTCCCCCAAACCAAGGAAGTGCGGCAACTGCGGGTGAAGGTCAAGCGGGGAGAGTTGAGTGAGGAACAATATCAAGAGGCGATCGATGCCCAGATTGCTGAATGTATCAAACTTCAAGAAGAGATTGGCCTCGATGTCTTGGTGCATGGGGAATTTGAGCGCACCGATATGGTGGAATACTTTGGACAAAAATTAGAAGGATTTGCCTTCACTGTCCAGGGTTGGGTACAAAGCTATGGCAGTCGCTGCGTCCGTCCCCCGATTATTTATGGCGATGTTTCTCGTCCGCAACCGATGACGGTGCGGGAGTTTAACGTGGCTCAAGCTTTGACGAAAAAACCAGTAAAAGGAATGCTCACCGGGCCGATCACAATCCTGAATTGGTCTTTTCCCCGTGCCGATATTTCCCGATCGGATCAAGCCTTTCAGATTGCGTTAGCCTTGCGCCAAGAGGTGGCAGATTTAGAGGCAGCGGGTTCCCAGGTGATTCAGGTGGATGAACCTGCTTTGCGGGAAGGACTACCCCTGAAGGCAGAGCGTTGGAGTGAATATCTGTCTTGGGCGGTCGATGCGTTTCGTCTATCAACGGCGATCGCCCGGCCGGAAACCCAAATTCATACCCATATGTGCTACTGCGAGTTCGGCGATATTATCCGCGATATCGAGAATCTTGATGCTGATGTGATTTCTATTGAGAATAGTCGCAGTAATAACCGCACGTTGCAAGAAGTCACGCAAGCAGGTTATTCTCATCAAATTGGTAATGGAGTCTATGATATTCACTCTCCTGTCGTACCCACTACTGAGCAGTTGGTCGAACAGTTGAAGTCGGGTATTGCCAACCTTCCGACAGAACAAATTTGGGTTAATCCAGATTGTGGACTCAAAACTCGCCGTTGGGAAGAAGTGATTCCAGCCTTGAAAAATCTGGTGAAAGCAGCACAAGTGTTGCGTGCCGAACTCCCCTCTCGCTCTCAATAGACTCAACGTTTGACTCCTATAACAAGGGAAGGGGGAGTAAAGACATTTTTTGTTCTCCGTTCCCTGTTCCCTAAAACCACAATTGAGCTGTCCTAACTTAACGAGTTCCTTGCTATATACCACCGAGAGAATAGAGAACGTCTACACAAACCCAACTTCTTATGGAAAATGATCGCTTGAACTGGGAACAGGAATTTATTGCGACGAATTTCATAGCGATCGCCTATAATGCTTGGGCTGGCTATTTGAGTGCATCTCGCGGGGTAGTCATTTGCTCTACCCATCATCCCCATCTGGGGATAACTGGTGAAACGTTTTCGGCTGCCTTTGTTCCCCGTTGTCGTCTCGCGCCTTTTCTCAATGCTTGGCTGAGTACTCCCGATACCCGAATTGTACGCCATCATTTTATGAACGCCCATATTTTGGAAGCAGTCGATACTTACTGTCCAGAAACAGAAGTGATTTTTTTATTAGAATCTGGGAATCAAGTGACATTCTTTTACCTCAAAAATCTACCCTTGACCCCTCCAGAGGGCTACGATCGCATCTCTAGAATGAGGGACGAATTTCACCCCTCTCTCTCGAAAGTCAATTCTTGAAGATATAGCAGAGAAGGAGTTAGGTTAGGGTTTGAGGCAATAGGCAATAGGCAATAGGGAACAGAAAGTCTTAGCTCTCCTTTCCCTTGCTATAAAACCTATTTATTGAGCTTGGAATGACTTGAGTTTAAACGATCGCCGGTGCAAGCAAGACGGGCCAAACTGGGCGATCGCTAGTCGGTGTTTCTTCGTGCCATAGCCCTTATTCGCCCTCAGATCGTAGTGGGGAAACAACGGATCTAAGCGAGCGATTAATTCATCGCGCCAGACCTTAGCCACAATACTGGCGGCGGCGATCGCCACCTCCGTCCGATCTCCCTTAACCACTGTCCTCTGAACCCTGTCTAACTGGGGAATCTCATGGAGTCCATCCACCAAGCACACTCCAGGAATTTCCCCTAGTTTCAGCACCGCTCGCTTCATCGCCAACAACGATGCCTGTAAAATATTAAATCGATCGATTTCCGCCACCGATGCAACACCCAATTGACAATCAAGAGGCAATTCTTCAATGGCTCCTAATAAGGCCTGTCGCTTTCGGTGGCTCAATGTCTTACTATCTCTGACTCCCAAATCTTGCAATTGACGCTCTACCTCTGGTGAGATCATCACAGCAGCAGCCACCACTGGGCCGAAGAGCGAACCTCGGCCCACCTCATCAATCCCTGCCACTCGAATGACTCGATCCAAAATAATGATGAATTATTCTGAATCCGCAGAAGAGCGACGGCGACGACGGCGACGAGGTTCTAGGACTTCCTCATCTGTCTCCTCTTCTGCAACGCTTCCCTCATCGAGCGCTTCTTCCTGTAAAGTTGGGCTACTCAGGTCTTTCTGTTCCAGAGTCGGAGACATCCATCCCCAATTGCCTTCTTCTTTAGCGGTTTCCTCTGAATCTGGGGCGATCTCTTCCCGAGTCTCTGGGGTAGCCACCAGGGTTGCAGTCGAACCCTCAGAATCATGGGCATCTACTGAACTAACCTGGACAATGGTTGATTTTGGGTTTTTGTTTTCTCCATCAGGCAACAACACCAGAGGGGAAATGCCCATTAAAGCATAGACATTTTGCTCTTCACTGGTCATGGGAACCTTGACTACCTCTGGAGGAGCATCGATCGATCTTCCCCCGATACGTTTACGGGGATTAGTGGGTTTATCCCAATAATCTTTGCGAGAGGAGAAACGAACATCAGAAGGCCGCGATCCTTCATGGAGGGTGGTGGTCACTGACAAATCAGCTCCACTGCGATAGGACGGCTCCTGATACCCATATCCCCCCGAATCTTTGGTATCGGGTCGGCGGCGGCGAGTCCGTCTGGCGATCGCCTCCTCATCGACTGCAAAGCCTTCTCCCATCTCATCCATACCCGCAGAACTTCGCAGGGATGACGGTTCTCCATAACTGGAGCTGGACTCAGAGCTAGAGCCAAAATCATTAGAAAAGTCTGGCTTAAGCGTGGGAGCCGGAGTTTCAGAAAAGCGCTCTGGAGTTGGCGTTTCCCGTCCTACGGTATAGGAGCGATCGGGTAAAGCAGAGGGGGAGTCTTCGATTTCTCCTGGCAGAGTAGCTAAATGCCCTAAACCATTACAAACTTTGCAGGTATGGCCAAATAGCTCATAAATATTTTGCCCTTGGCGTTTACGAGTTAATTCAACTAAACCCAACTCTGAAAGTTGAGCCACTTGGGGGCGAGCCTTATCTGCTAAGAGCGCTTCTTCAAAATGTTGCAGTACCTTTAACTGGTCTTTGCGGGAGTCCATGTCAATAAAATCGACAATAATCACACCGGCAATATTGCGCAGACGCAGTTGACGGGCGATTTCGGTGGCCGCTTCGCAGTTTGTCCACAGTACGGTTTCACGGGCAGTGGCTGAACTGGTAAAGGAGCCAGAGTTCACATCAATCACCGTTAAGGCTTCCGTTGGCTCAATAATCACATAGCCTCCGGAAGGTAAGTCCACCCTGGGTTTGAGGGCTTCTCGAATGGCTGCATTCACCCGGAAATATTCCAAAATCGAGTTCTTTTCCCGGTGATGGTCAATCAAGATACCCGGCGGAATTTTACCGGCATTCCAGTTAATAATTTGTTGTTTCACCCGCTTGAGACCGGTATGGGAGTCCACCACAATGCGATTGACATCATTGGTGTACATATCCCGAAGGACGCGGACAATAAAATCATCATCTCGACCCAATAAGGCTGGGGGAACGGCGGAACTCGCTTCGGCTAAAATCGATTCCCAGCGGCTGAGTAATTCTTCCAGGTCTTCCATAATGGCTTCTTCAGCCATGCCTTGGGCTTCGGTGCGCACCAGCAAGCCCATCCCCGTCGGTTTAATCAGAATGGCTAAGGCACGTAGGCGCGATCGCTCCTGAGACCCCATTATTCGCCGAGATAGGTTCACCCCTCGTCCATAGGGCATCAGCACCAAATAACGACCGGGCATGGTAATGTTACCGGTTAAGCGCGGCCCCTTAGAACCCGTGGGTTCTTTCATCACCTGCACCAATACCTTTTGTTGGGGAACCAGTAGCTCCGTAATTGACCCTGAGCCTCGTTTGAGCCTCAGAGGGCCCAGATCTGTCACATGAATAAATCCATTTCTTTGGGCATCGCCAATATTCACAAAGGCTGCATCAATACCTGGTAAGACGTTCTCTACGCTACCGAGATAAATGTCTCCGACTTGATGACTTCCTGTGGCGACTACAAGTTCTTGGATTTGATCTTCTTCAAAAACAGCAGCTAATCTATGCTGCTCGGCGATAATAATTTGCTTTGGCATCCAATTTCCTCAAATTATGCATGTCAGTAATAGGTAAGCAGCTTACACATTCAATTTGTCTCGCTGGTGTTCTGGGTTGCTCGCCGCCAGCCGATCGCAGGGGGAAAAGAGCGTGACCCTCGTTTACTGCACAACCGACGGCCAAGTTCTATGCTTTAGCCTGAACCCTCGGTTATGGGACTGAAATACGATACCCCATTACGTTAGGGGTTCTTTGTCTCTCATGTGCGATCGCCAAAAACTGTGACCCCATCGTAAGGTCATAACTAACTATTGTATCAAACTTTGGAGAGTGAGGGAATGGGCGGATGGAGGAATGGGAGAACACGGGGAGTTGAAGGGAGTGCAGACGCAGCGATCGAGAATGATTAATTTTTAGTTATTAGAGCTGATTCCTAAAGAAAAAGTAAAGAGGAGAAGTGAAGCAACATAAGCAGGATTTATAGTAAGCTTGGGAAGTTAAGGAAACTTGATTATCAGTCAATTCCCCCGAATTGCCAACCTAAAGTGCCCCGCATATCCGAATGACCTGAGTGATTAAAAACGGGAAATAATAAGGGCACTGCTATTAATTGACTATAGCCTAAATTTATGAGATAATCAAAAAGATATAATCAAAAAAGATCATGGGTCAAACAAGTCTTTGGGACGGGGAAAATCGCCAGGAAAAAATAAAAAGCCGTTTCTGTCTCAACTCAATGAATTAGTCCCAAGGGACTAATTTCGTCCAATTCTCGAACAAATTTATGACCAAGAGCGCTCAAGTCATTCCAGTCGTAAACCCCTGGATATTGTCTTAGAGCCTATGTATAAAGAAAGAATAAAGGAAAAACCCGAAGAGAAGAGCGATCGGTAAAGTGGTCTTGCCATGTTTCCTCTTGTTCCGTATAAGATACACACTTTGTGCTGTTATGGAGTATACTATTAAATCCTCAAAGCCATGTACCACAATCCTATTCGCTAGGGCAAAGCGCTATCTTGTACCAGAAGAATTAACTCTTTTGCTAGAAATCTTAACCGGCATCTTAGATTAGTAGTCCCCAGTTGCGTGTTCCAAACCCTAAAAACTGTATTAAACTAAAAGGTTACTCCTAATCTCAACTCTAAGTGCATGTCTGAACTGTTAAAATCCTTCCTCGATACCGAAAAACCCAAACGTAAATCCTTTCAACTTCCCGGTTCCTATCCTCACTATACCCCCGATCGCCCCGGACAAATCGAACATATTTTTTTAGATTTAGTCTTAGACATTCCTCACTCTCGATATAGTGGTTCCTGTACTCTCCATCTCAAACCCATTCGCACAGGTATTGAAACCCTCTCCCTAGACGCAGTAGACTTAATCATCGAGAATGTCAAAATTAACCACAAATCCCAATCCTTTGACTACGATGGGCAAAAACTCCACATCCACCTAGATCTCCCCACTCAAGCGGAACAAATCCTAGAAATTAACATTGTCTATCGAGTCGATCGTCCCCAAAGAGGACTCTATTTCATTCATCCTGATACTGATTATCCTGGCAAACCGACCCAAGTTTGGACTCAAGGCGAAGATGAAGACTCCCGCTACTGGTTCCCTTGTCTAGACTACCCCGGACAACTTTCTACTTCAGAAATTCGAGTTCAAGTCCCCGCCAAATATATGGCGATCTCCAATGGGGAACTGATTGACACAAAAACTGAAGGCAAGACCAAAATTTATCATTGGTTTCAAAAAGAAATTCATCCGACCTATTTGATGACTTTAGCCATAGGCGAATTTGTAGAAATCAAAGACAAGTGGCAAAACACCCCCGTCCTTTACTATGTGGAAAAAGACCGTAAAAATGATGCCCAGAGAAGTATGGGCAAAACGCCACGCATGATCGACTTCTTTAGTAACATCTTTGATTATCCCTATCCCTATCCCAAATATGCCCAAGTTTGTGTCGCTGATTTTATCTTTGGCGGCATGGAAAATACCTCGACAACACTCTTAACAGATCGCTGTCTACTGGATAAACGATCTCTACTCGATCATCCCTTTACCGAAAGTTTAGTCGCCCACGAACTTGCCCACCAATGGTTTGGGGACTTAGTGGTGATTAAACATTGGTCTCACGCTTGGATTAAAGAAGGGATGGCTTCCTATTGTGAAGTGCTGTGGACCGAACAAGAATATGGAGCAGAAGATGCTGCCTATTATTACCTCAGAGAAGCACGAAGCTATTTACAAGAAGATAAAACCCGCTATCGTCGCCCCATGGTCACTCATATCTATCGGGAGCCGATTGAACTCTACGATCGCCATTTGTACGAAAAAGGAGCCTGTGTCTACCATATGATGCGGGCAGAATTGGGCGATGATTTATTTTTCAAAGCTATACAAACCTTTGTTCGCAATCATGCCCATAGTACGGTAGAAACAGTGGATGTACTGCGAGCCATTGAAGAAGCTACAGGGCGCAATCTCCTGTTTTTATTCGATCAATATGTCTATCGCGGGGGACATCCCGATTTTAAGGTCAGCTACAGTTGGGATATAGATCGTAAGCTGGCGAAGGTAACGGTAGTCCAAACCCAAGCTAAAGAGGATGAAAAGTCTCTCTTTGATTTGAAAATCCCTATTGGTTTTGGCTATGTCAATCCTTCAGAACAGGAAGGTGAAGCGCCTGAAATTTTCGTTAATTCCCATACGGTGAGAATTCATCAAGTGGAAGAGAGTTTTTATTTCCCCTTAGATGAGAGGCCTAAGTTTATCAGTTTTGATGTGGGGAATCGCTATTTGAAAACGGTGGTTTTGGACTATCCTGTGGTTGAATTAAAGGCTCAGTTGGCTTGCGATCCCGATCCGATTTCTCGCATTTATGCTATTAACGCTTTAGTGAAGAAAGGAACCTTACCCGTAGTTCAGGCTTTAGCTGAAGCATTAAAAACGGAGGACTTTTGGGGAGTGCGAGTGGAAATAGCCAGAGGTTTGGGTAAAATTCGCCTGGATCAGGTATTTGAGGCTCTGTTAGTGGGCTTGCAAGATGGGGATGCTAGAGTCCGTAAGGCGATTATTGAAGCGTTAGGGACGATCAAAACTAAGGCGAGTTATAAGGTGCTGAAGTCGGTTTTGGTTAATGGCGATCCGTCTTATCAAGTGGAAGCTTCTGTGGTTAAGGTTTTGGGGGCGATCGCTGCTCTCAAGGATCGAGAGATGCCTAAGCCCCGTAAGGTGATTAAACTACTCAAGACAGTTTTGGAAACGAAAGCGGGTTGGAATGAGGTGGTTCGCAGTGGGGCGATCGCCGGATTAAGCCAAATGAATCGCTCTAAAGCAGCTTTGGAGGTGATTCTAGAGTATACCCACCTCGGTATTCCCCAACCTCTACGTTTAAGTGCCATTCGTGCCTTAGGTGTGGCATCCTCCGGTCAAGATGAAGCTCAGGTAGAAGAGGTGTTAGCACGGTTGGATGCTCTATCGTCTGAATCGTTTTTCTTAACCCAAATGGCAGCGATCCAGGCTTTGGGAGGGATGAAAACAGCAAAAGCGATGGGGATTTTACAGGCGATCGCCTCTTCTACCGCAGATGGGCGGGTGCAGCGTCGAGCAGAAGAAGCCCTGCAAAAAGTGCAGAAGGCGATCGGCTCGAATAGCGCGATGGACACCTTACGGCAAGAAATCGAGCAGTTGAAGAAAACCAATCAAACCTTAAAAAGTCGGGTCGAAGCCTTAGAAGCTAAAGAATCTTAGCTCCGATTGCAGTAGAAAATAAACAACAGCCAGAACAGATAACTTCTAAAAGTCTATGTTTTTGGTTGTTGTTGTCCCGATTTTCACTCATCTCCAAAGACTTTAGATTAACTTTATAATTTTTAACTTAATCTTAATTTAAATCACACCCAAACTTCATCCTGAAATGTCATGATAGATACAGAAATAAAAAAACGATTTCAAAATTCTCTGATTCATTCAAAACTAAGAAAAGGAAAGACTCATGAAACTCTTTTATCGCGGTATAGAATACAACCGTAAGCCCCTACCAATCGACATAGAAGAAGAAGATTTGATGGCCAAATATCGGGGTCGTACCTATCGGGTAAATCGCTATCCCAGACACCTTCCTATCCCTCAATCGCCGATGGATTTAAGATACCGTGGGATCGAGTATAAAACCCACCAATGCGACGAACCCACTTATCCCGGTTTACAACGCCCAACGCGTCAGCTCCAGTCCGCTCAATCAGAATTGACCATTGAACTGGCTGCTGCCCATTGTCAGAATATACTCAAAAGTCTGGAACACCGTTTGCAAGTAGCCCAAGATAAAGGCGATCGTACCCTAGTTTCCCAATTGGAACGCGAACGCAACGAACTCTATAACGGTGGGTTTTGCTCATTGGGATTTCAATAGACTTCTTGCAGAAGTTGGGCAATAGGCAATCGTCATCAGAATAGACGATGAGTCTATTACGATTCGTTTTCTGACCCCTATGCAAGAGATTTAATTACTTGCCTCTATCTCCACCTCTAAGATCCCCTGGTAAAAGCGACCAGGGGATTTTCAGTTTTATCAGTCAATATTGATAAAAATGATGTAGAAACAGCATTGAAGTTTCTACACAAGAACCCCAATGCCAGATTGTTTACCAAATTTAAGCTACCAATGCTTGGGGAAATGGTGATTCCCCAACTTTTGCCGTTTTTGCAAACGTTCCATACGCGCTCGAATTTCTTGAGCGCGGCGCTGGGCTGGAGATACATATTCCTCAGATTCCGGTTCTTCGGGTTGGGCTTGATGGGTGAGACATTCATTCAAATGTTCTAGATGGGGGGCTAGATCAATAGCGGTAAGAACCTCTTGGGCTGAACTATATCGCTCCTTGAGATCCACCGCCAACATTTTATCAACAACATCGGCTAAAAGATCGCTAACTTCTACTTGATTACGCCACCATTGTTTAGGACGAAAATGGGGCAGTTCATCATCAGCGGAAAATTTCCCTGTTAGCATATAAACACAAGTAATTCCTAGGGCATAAAGATCGCTGGCGTAGGTGGGGCGTAAGGCTAACTGTTCGGGGGGAGAAAAGCCAAAAGTTCCTACAAAAGCAGTAGAAGCAGTAGCCGTTATTGTATGATTCGATTCGGTTTCTCGGATTAACTCTTTGACTGCTCCAAAATCGATTAAAACCAACTCTCCTGGGGAGGCTTCCGATCTACTGTGTCGGCGAATAATATTAGGGGGTTTAATATCGCGATGGACGACTCCTTGCTCATGAATAAACTTCAATAGGGGTAAAATTTCCAGCAAAAAAGATTTCACTAAGGCTTCAGAATATGGCCCTCGATGTCGAATCTCACGGGAAAGAGTTCGCCCCTGAATGTATTCTTGAACGAGATAAAACTCTCCATTTTCCTCAAAATAATCGAACATTTGTGGAATTTGGGGATGGTTACCTAATTGGCTGAGAATTCTAGCTTCTCGGCGAAAGCAACGACGGGCCCGTTCGAGTCCTTTAGGGTGTTTTACTTTAGGACAAAGTTGTTTAATCACACACCAGGGCTGTTGGGTTGCACCTAAATCTTTGGCTAAAAAAGTGACTCCAAAGCCACCTCTTCCCAGGAGTTTATAGAGTTGATAGCGATCGCGAAATAACTCATCTTCTCCACATAGACGCGCCAGGTCGGTTTCCCAGGTCACAGTTTTGGGAAACTGGACTAATTTATTGGAGGCTTGTTCATTCGCCATATTGATTCCCAACGTTTGCCGAGTATTGTCGATTGCTGGTTCTTTTTTTAGTGTAGCAAGCTTAGAGGATTACAGGTTTAATGGGTTGATGGTTCCCACCATTGGGTGATGTCGTAGCCCAATCGATCGACCATCGATCGCAAGCAAGGTAAGCTCAGGCCAATGACGTTCATATGACAGCCTTCTATACGCTCGACAAATAAACCCCCTTTACCTTCAATGGCGAATGCTCCGGCACAGTTAAGGGGTTCTTTGGTGGCAATATAGGCTCTTAAAGCGCGATCGCTCACCCAAGCAAAGTGAACTGTGGTCACTTCTGCGGTAATTACAGAGTTTTTTTGCTGCAAGTCTAACAGAGCATAGCCCGTATATAAAGATCCTTGTTGACCGCGCATTTCCTGCCAGCGAGTCATCGCTTCGGCTGCACTCGCGGGTTTGCCATAGATTTGATTGTTGATGGCTAAGACAGAATCACAGCCTAAAATTAGGGGCAGGCGATCGCCTTTTTCATACTCTGGGGCGATCGTTTCTGCCTTGCGTTGGGCTAAGGCTTTTACCAAGGTTTCTGGGTCTGAGCTTTGCACTTGGGACTCATCAAAATGGCTCGGATGCACTTGGGGAAAAATTCCCGCTTGTTGGAGTAAGCGCAACCGAGCTGGGGACGCAGAAGCTAAGACCAAGGGAGGAATGGTCATGATTAATAAACGTTAAATGATTGAACGACTTGTTCAAAGAGAGTATGGAGTTTTTGCCAACGTTTTTCGGTCGTTGATAAACTAAACGTGAGCAATTTTCCGCGACTCACCGCCACACTGGTGAGATTATGGCGCATGGGTTGATCGGGAATATTGACTTCGTATTCTAATAAGTAATAGAGCTGATCGCCAAGAGTCTTAGAACCGGCATTCACCAGTTCTGCACTGCGTCCTGTTCTTTCAGGGGCGATCGCCGTTTTTGAGAGGTCATATCCCACTTCTGTCGGTGTTCCTAAATCGCTTAATCCTTGGTTTCCCTCCACCGGATTAATAATGATCGATAAATTTTCCGTTCTCTCCACAAGATCGTGAAAGACCACATCCGGCCCCCCACTCACTTTCACCGCAACCCAACCATTGGGGTATAAAAATTCATATCCTTTGGTGGCATTGACATACTGTTGCAGTCCACTCGTGGCTCCAACACAACTGGTCAACATAAACGTTAATGCCATCAGAGTGGCGATCGCTAGGCGTTTGAACATCCGCTTATTCCTCAATCCGCTGTAGGAATAAGGGTATCATATAGCGTTAACTCTGAGTTCTATCCTTAGCTGTAGTCCCTATTCATGTTGATGGCCTAGCCCATATTCTCACCCGCCTGTACGATGCGATCGGGGATAGTAATTTTAAATTCTGTGCCTTCACCTACATTTGAATCGCATTTGAGCGTTCCGTTATGGGTTTGGGTAATAATTTGATAGCTGATGGATAACCCCAATCCTGTGCCTTGCCCAATCGGTTTAGTTGTAAAAAACGGGTCAAAAATCCGTTGTTTTATCTCATCAGGAATCCCAGAACCATTATCAGCAATACGAATGACAATATTTCCCAGTTCTTCCTGGGATGTAGAAATAAAAATTTGAGGCGATCGCTCGCCTCCTGAATGACGGAATGGTTCCAGGGCATCAATCGCATTATTCAGGAGATTCATAAAGACTTGATTGAGTTGTGCTGGATAACATTCAATCAAGGGTAAATCTTCATAATTCTTGACAATCTCAATCGCTTTTCGATCGCCACTATATTTTATCTGGTTTTGCAGAATAACCAGGGTATTATCAATTCCTTCATGAATATTAGATTCCTTCATATTCGCTTCATCAAGACGGGAAAAATTGCGGAGAGAATCAACAATATCACGGACACGATTAGACCCCATTTTGATTGATTTTAGGAGTTTAGGAAAATCTTTCTTGATAAAATCAATATCAATCTCTTCTAATTTCTCTGCAATTGCCCTATCGGGATCTGGATAAGCGGATTCATACATCGCAATGGCATCCAGCAAGTTTTCTGCATAACTCTCTGTATAAATCAGATTTCCATAAATAAAACTAATAGGATTATTGATCTCATGAGCAATTCCAGCTACCAATTGGCCGAGGCTGGACATTTTTTCATTGTGAACAAGTTGTAGTTGAGTATTTTGTAGCTTGGATAATGCATCAGAAAGTTCTGCATTTTTAACTTCCATTTTTTGGAAAGAGAACTGTATTTCATCGTTCATTGAATTAAATGCATTGGCCAAGACTCCCCATTCATTGTCTTGCTTGAAAGTCAATCGAGTACAAAAGCTACCATTACTAATTTCATTAGCTGCCTGAGTTAATATTTCCAGAGGAGAGACGAGGATTTGAGCGATTTTAATACTCAATAAAGTAGAAATAAATATGGCTATCACTAGTACCAGCAAGATAACGACAACTAAACGACGAAGGGGAGCATAAACTTCTGAGGTCGGTAATTCAACAATTACACGCCAATTCACACCATAAACAAAAGCACTACTTCCAAATACGGGGAGGTTACGAAATCCTTGATAAATAGTAACTGAACCGGCTATTTGGGTATTTAAGGTTGTAATTAAGGACGGGTTGTTGAGAGGAGCTAACTTCATTTCTTTGTAAGCTTCCTCTGCTGTCAGTTGTTTGACTATCACTCGATTGTCTTCGTCCAAGATATAAACATAACCCGTTTGTCCAATCTGGACTTGTGCGACAATAAAAACGAGAAAATTGAGATTAATCGTTGCCACTAAAATGCCTTGAGGTTGTCCATTAAGATTTTGCAAGGGAAGAACTAAGGTCATGACCGGAACATGCAAATCTTCATCAAATGTGATGCGCTGAGAATATAGCGTTTGTTTTTGTATTGCCGTAGTAATTTCCTGCTTGGCGATTGAAGATCGTACAACATCTATGGGATCTGCCGATGAATAGGGTGCAATTGCGGTTAATACATTACCCTTTTCATTAATAATAGCGATCATTTCATAGGCATCATTTTGCCGTGTCAACCCTTCCAACAGACGATGTTGAATGGTTGGATCGATCTCAGTTAAACTGCGTATTTTTTGTAGATAGCTTAATTCTTTTTGTAGATCGTCTAATCGACTTCTGACTTTATTCGCTACAGATAGGGAGCGTTCTTCTTGTAGCTCGCTAATTCGTTGTTCCTGAGTTTGTCGAGTCAATTCGATGGCAATCACTCCAACAATTACTAAATTGAGGGTTACTAATGTAATCAAGCTGTAGCGAAGCAAATGCTCAATAGCAATGGTTCGCCATATAGCACTAAATTTTGACTGAATGTAATCTTTCAGTAACCTAAACCTATCCATTATGGGTTGCTATATTAAATATGGACTTCTTCAGTACGAGATAAATCTAAAGATAGACCAAAGACTTGCGGGCCGCCTACTTTCATTAAGGCTTGCTTAACGAAAGAATCATCGACTAGATCTTCGACAACGAAATCAGCAGACAATTGTTCTAGAAAAGAAATGTTATCTTGAATCAATATTTGTTTAAGCTGCTCGAGCAACGATCGCGTATACGATGGAAAGGGGTAAGGTTGAAAATCAATCCGCTGCGATCGCCACTCCGGATGAATCATCGCTCCTGTGCGAGTGTAGTAATCGCTATCGTAGGAGCTCAAGACTCGTTCTAGAACGGATACAGGATAGGGCATATATTTACTTCCATCGAGAGAAAGAAGATGTGCCAATTCTAAACGATTTGACCGAGACCATTGTTGTGATTTCACAATAGCATTAACCACTTTTTGTGTCCATTCAGGGCGATCTCGAATGTCATCTTCATGCATAAAGACTACACAGCAGGCATGATCTTTCCAAATATCTCCGGTAAGGCGTAACACTTTGCCAGTTCCTGTTGTCTCCGCCGCCACGTTGTACGGTTCTGCCACAATATACCCAGAAATATCCCCCTTAGAGAGAGCTAAAAGCATATCTGGAGGAGGGAAGACTGCCAACTGTACCTGATTAGGTTTCAAGTTTACATGAGTCGGTTTCACTATAGGCTCTAAACCATATTGACGCAAGAGAAGTTGCAGGACAATATTGTGGATAGAATACCAAGAGGGAATGGCAATGGTTTGCCCCCCTAACTGGCTGGGGCGATCGATGTTGGGCAAGACGGTAATCGCCGAACCATTTGTATGGTTCCAAGCAACAACTTTTCCGGGAATGTTGAGACCATAGCGTATCCATACTGTTGTGGGCATTAATAAGTGAATAACGTTCACGTCGCCGTTGATAAAGGCGTGAGAGAGAGTATCCCAAGAATGATACTTTTGGGGAGGGGAGACTTCCAGACCTTCAGAACGATAAAAGCCTTTGTCGTAGGCAGCTAGTAATGGAGCCGCGTCCGTAATGGGAATGTAACCAATGTTAACCAGATGATTGTCTGATGGTTGGGAGGCTCGGGGATTCAATAGGCGATCGCAACTCGATACGGCGATTGACATACCGATTGATGTCGAAAACAAACGGGTTAATATCAGAAACTGACGGCGATTGATCTCCAAATTAGGCTTTAATTCTAACATGTTCGTGAGGGCAACTCATGGCCAGAATAGGTATTTTTGATGACTTCTGATTAAGAATTGCGAGCAAAAAAGGATTCCGAGTGATTTCCGATGCTTCGGATTGCACGATTACAGGTCTGTAAATCCCATGGTGGCGAGTTCTTGTTGAAGTCTCTCCCCCTCTTTGGGATTGATGCCTTTGTAAAGAGCGATCGCTTCTTTAAATGCTTTTAAGCTTTCAGGAACGTTTCCACCTTTGAGATAGGCAACTCCCAGGTTCTGATAGGCTTGGGCATATTGGGGATTATATTGTATGGCTTTGCGATAGGCAGCGATCGCACTGTCGAGTTTTCCTAAAGTCTTAAATGCCATCCCTCGGTTAAAGTAACCCTTCGCAAACGTGGGATCGATTTCTACGGTTTTCTGGTACATTAATAGGGCATTCCCCAGGTTTCCTTGAGCCTGGAGCAAGTTTCCCAAGTTATTATAAGCACCCAGTTTTAAGGGGGGAAAAATATCTAGGGCGATCGCCTGTTGATAATATTTGATGGCTTTGGGACTATTTTCCAGGCGAGTGTAGGCTAGTGCCAAATGATAATAGAGTTCAAAGCGGACTAAATGGGTGGTTTCCTGAGAAAGGGCACTTTTCAATACTTCAATTCCCCGTTTTACCTCTCCCATTTGGCTGTAGAGTGCGCCTAATTTGCTGCAAGTGTAGGGGTCTCGCGGGTGTTCGCTTAAATAGGCTTCCATGGCGAGTTTTGCGCGCTCTGCCTTGTTTTGAGCGGCAATAATACTCGGTTGATAGCCATAATGATCGATCGCGATCGTGGGTAAATTTCCAATTTTCCAATGGGGTTCTGTTTTTAACAGTGCTTCGACGGAATCATCCACAATCGCATGATAGGGGCGGGTAAATTGCACTTGGGGATGATTGCGAAACAGACGAGAAACCAGAGAATAGGGAGATTGAGTCGCTCCAATTTCATGACGAATGAGGTTAATGACTAAATGCTCTTCAGAGGTTATGGCCTGTTTTAGGGGGTTAATTGCGCTAGGATTCAAGTGTTCGTCGGCATCTAAGACTAAAATCCAGTCTCCCTGTGCATATTTGAGGGACTCATTACGGGCGATCGCAAAATCATTGCACCATTCAAAGTATTCAACCTGTGCCCCCCATTGCTTGGCGATGTCCACGGTGCGATCGATTGAGCCGGTATCCAACACCACCATTTGATCGACCACATCTTTTACACTTTTCAGACAAGCGGGAAGATTCTGCTCTTCATTTTTAACAATAATGCACAAGCTTAATGTCATAGGTAATGAGTCATTTAAGGGGAACAAGTTAACACTGTAACTTACTTGTCAAGGGGAGTCATGAGACTTCTTGCAGAAGTCAGGCACAAGGCACAAGGCAATAATTATAAGAATATATGATTACTGCATTACTATTCATTTTCTGCTGACCTATGCCAGAGGTCTAGTAACACAATACCTCGGTATCCCTGATTAGGGATTCTGAAAATTCTTGACAGGAAATAAAATCTGTGATAATTAAGAGACTGAATCAGTCATACAAAATTGAACTGACCGTTATATGGTAGCAAATTAACTAAAAGTGAGGGAATAGGATATGGAGGAAGAAAATCTACTTAAAATAGTCAATGAAGCCAGCAAACGGTGGCAATCATCGTTTAATTCAGGGAAGGCAGCAGGCTGTGCTAATGAATATGAGGAAACAGCAGTGATGTATGCCAGACCATTTGGTACATTTACAGGTCGCGAAGAAATCCAACAATTTTGGCAAAAGCTCATTGAAGATGGGTTTTCTGAGGTGGAATATATCGAACCCAAAATCGACATCGTTGATGAAACCAGTGCAATATTAACTTCCCAATGGAAAATGAATAAAGCTAGTGGTGTTATTCATAAGGAACTTTGGGTCTTACAAGCTGATGGAACAGCAAAATTGCGAGAAGATGATTTTGAAGCACAAAATTAGACTTATTGCAGAAGTCAGAGAATAGGGAATGGAATAGGGAATAGGGATACAGGATGACTCTATTACTCAATTAATCTACCAGAAACCCGGCTTCTGTTTTAAGAAACCGAGTGTTTCATCCCACAGCCTAAATCATGAATAATGATGGTTCAGGGACTCTCGAATTCTTCGCAGTCGCAGACAACACTACTGAGAAAATCCTTGACAATGGCGATCGGTAACTCTAACCTTACTCCAATGCGCTCCACAAAGGCGATCGCATCATTCGCCACTCGTTGCACTCGCTGTCCATCCACATAGAGGCCTTCCGTGGGATAGTTCTGCAAGAACTCTAACAGAGAAATCTGGCCATCATCACTGGCAGATAGGGTAATTGCAGAGCGCAAGGCTTGAATATTGGCTTTTCCCGACCGGGTACTAAATAAGAAGCCTAATTCAAAGAGTACATACTCTCCGGGTAAGGAGTAAAATACCCGATCCACGAATAATACATTAACCCCTATGTTATAGGTTAATAACTCGCGTATCTGCTCTGGATCGGCATTGGACACATCCAGAATAAATCGGATAATCGGGGATTCCTCTCCCGTTTCCACAAACTCAACTAGATCTTCAACAGGAACTGACCGAGAAACGGGGCCATACTTTAACACGACCCGTTCAGCACCGAGAGCTGCTGAATTTCCTAAACACAGACTCGCTACACCCGCGCACACAAGGGGACAGGCGCGAACCATCCACTGAGAAACCTGTTGTTGAATGGACTGTATAACTGTAGACATAAGCATTGAGTCTCAAAACTAATCAACCAGATTACTCAACGCTGGCGCTGAGACGAGAAAGGTTTGTAAAGCTGACTGACTCTAACACAATGGAGTCATCGGCAATATCTTTAATGACGATACCTTCTTCTGTAACTTCTGCTGTATAGGTGCTGGGTTTGCAGCTATTGCTGGAGGATGCAGAAGCAGAAAGTCCTTCAGTTGTGGGCAGATTACTGGTTTCTTCGCATTCACAGACGATATCCTGAAGGAAGCGTTTGGCCACTTCTAAAGCAGGAATAATGCGCTCGATCAGAGCTTTGGCTTGTAAATAAACTGGCTCTAAATTGGTGATATCTACGGTAATTGTTTCGATGGGATAACGTTCGAGTAAGCCAATAATGGAGAGTTCCCCATCGTCTTCTACCGCTTCTAGGAGAGTATTTTTAACCGCGTCTAAGTCTTGGCGACTGGCGGAGGAGGCGATCGCCTCATCTAATTTCAGAACCACAAATTCCCCTGTGGAGGTGTCGATCAGGTCTCGGAGGAAGTTAGGATTAACCCGAATCGACAAATTGAGGACATCTTGGACTTCCGATGGCACTTGATCTGTATCGTCTAAGAAGCGCCGTAAGTCAGAAGGAATCTCGCCGGTGCGGGCAAAGTCTCTCAGTTCACGAACTTCAAGGGTGATTTGCTCAGATTTATATTTGAAAATGATCGTATCAGCAGCCTGGGCAGTGGGAGCGAAACAGACGATACTGGCTGCACTGGCTGCAGTTCCCAAAAGAGTGGCGATCGCGCTTTGGCGAAAACGACCTAGGGCATTGATGCTAACTCTATCCATCGCATTCTCCTCAACAGATGTGACTCTATATAAGCATGATTTGCCCTGGTTGAATATAAAATCGATCTAAAGAGTTATGGTGGTGGGCGCTAGGCAATTTTTACCTATTGCCTATTGCCTAGCGCTATAACCCTTCGATTGGGCAGGTTCACAAGAGTTATTGGTGAGAATTAGGAGATATTGAGT
Source organism: Roseofilum sp. SBFL (assembly GCF_017746885.1). NCBI lineage: Bacteria > Bacillati > Cyanobacteriota > Cyanophyceae > Desertifilales > Desertifilaceae > Roseofilum > Roseofilum sp. SBFL. Next base: position 32,312 of record NZ_JAGHZH010000025.1, read on the forward strand.
GAACCTGCCTCTGCAATTAATTATCCATCAACTCTCCTATTCTCCGGTGATGGATAATCCTTCAATCCAGATGCGAGGACAAACACCATCGGGAGTAATTTCTGGTTCGGGTTCCACATAGACGATGGATTTTAGCACTTCTAAAATATCACCAGCTACGGTGGCAGAATCGATGGAAATCTGCTCCCCTTTATTGACAAGCCAACCGTCAAAGGGAAGGGAAAATGACCCTTGTAAGGATTGGACTCCAGCATGGAGGGCATTCAGTTCGTCGATGAAAATCACGTTTTCGGCTGCATCTAGGCTAAAGGTAGAATCGCTCTTTTGTCCGGGAAAAACATGATAATAGTGGGGACTAACCGTGACTTTTGCGCCAATGTTGGCATGTCCTGTGGGTTGAGCATTCATGCGTTTAGCCGTTCCTGCACTATGCAAGAAATGGGTTAACACGCCCTCGGTGATAATGGGCACTCGGCGTGTCGGCGTTCCTTCTCCGTCAAATGTAGTTTTAGCAATATTTTCGGGATGCAAAGCATCATCACAAAACGACAGCAGGGGAGAGGCAATGGGTGTTCCTAAAGATTCTGGAGTGGATAAACTTTGACGATCTAAGATATTTTGGGCATTAAAGATATTGGTAAAGGAATCCAACAGACTTAGAAATGCCACAGGTGAAAACACCACCAAATATTTCCCCGATTTCACTTTCTGATAATTCAGGTGACTGATGGTTTTTTCGGTGGCTTCTTTTAAGCAGCCTTCGATATCTAGTTTCTCGAACCCTTTGCCAAATTTGACTGAACCGGCGCTGCGCGGTTTTTTGCCTTCCTGTTCGGTTTTGGTGTACAGATAAATGGAGGCATACGAACCGCCCTCATGACGAGCAGCCCCGGCACTGTTGACATAAAAGCGCTCAACATCCCGTTGTGCTAATCCATTATAGGGAACTCCGGCGATCGCCTCATGGGAGTCGAGTAATTGTTTCTCTACATCCACTAATTTCTCAATCAAGATGTCTACCGATGCTTGAGGCACTTTATCTACTGGACTTTCCAGGGGTGAAGTCGCTTCCGGACTAAAATCAGGCACATGCTCTTTCATGCCGAAAAAACTGGCTTCATAGGCCGTTTTTAGCGCCAATTCTAGCCCCTCTGAATCGAGTTCAGTGGTGCTGGTAATGCCCATGCGATTTTCTTCGTTCCATACCCTGACGGTAATACTAGAACGCTGAGATGCTTTCACCTGATCCGGTTCGCCGCTATCGACTTGCACGCTGGTTTCTTCGACAGCAGAACCATAAATATCAAACTTTTGAATACCCAGTTTTTGGGCACTCTCTTTTGCAGAGCTGGTTAATGAATCGATTGTTTGTACCATTGGTAATGAGTAATGAGTAATGAGTAATGAGTAATGAGTAATGGGTAATGGGTAATGGGTAATAGGTAAAATCTGTTTTTTTCTATTCCCTATTCCCCATTCCCTATTCCCCATTCCCTATTCCCTAGCGCTTCGCGCTCTACGATCGCCCCCCGACGGTGATAGAATCCACCTTAATATGGGGTTGGCCGACGGTAACATAAACGCTGCCACTGACAGAACCACAGAATCCAGCCGCCAAGCCTAAATCTTGGGAACTCATGGAAATTTTCTGCATAATTTCCTTGGCTTCCCCGATTAAGGTTGCACCTTTTAAGGGTTTGGTAACCTTTCCTTTTTCAATTAAATAGGCTTCATCAACCGCAAAGTTAAATTCACCGGTTGGTCCGACACTGCCGCCGCCCATTTTCTTACAATAAATGCCCTTATCAATGGAGGAAAAAATGTCATCTAAAGAATAGGCTCCTGGGGCAATGTAGGTATTCCGCATCCGAGAAGCGGCGGCGTAGGTGTAGGACTGACGGCGACCACTTCCGGTTCTGGGATGCCCTGTCCGCATGGAACCGGCGCGATCGGAGATAAAGTTTTTCAGAATACCATTTTCAATTAACAAGGTTTTCTGAGTCGGCATTCCTTCATCATCCATATCAATAGTGCCAAACTCTCCTTCTGAGCGTCCTTCATCCCAAGCGGTGAGATTTTCATGGGCAATTTTTTCGCCTTTCTGATCCATAAAGGGGGTGGTTTTCCGCTCAATTTGTGTGGTTTCTAACAGGTGGCCGCACGCTTCGTGGAAAATTACGCCACCAAATTGATTGGCCATTACAATCGGATAATTTCCCGATTCTACATAGTCGGCATAGAGCATTTTACCCGCTGCTTCTGCTAATTCAAAAGCCGTAGTATCACTATCCCAACTGCGTAAAAAATCAGGCTTGCTGGTGCTGCCGAGCCGTTTGCCGATGGAGGTGCGATGGCTGCCATCGGCACAGAGGAGACTGCAACCGACGGACTGGGTGAGGCGAATATCGCGGGCAAATGTGCCATCACTGGCAGCTACGAGGACTTCTTGCCAGTCGCGGAAGTAGATGGCGCGGCGAGATTGGATATGGGAGGCTTTTTGGTTGAGGCGATCGCTCGCTTGTAATAGAATATCTCCCATCTCTTGCATGGAGCTACAGTTCTCTAACCAGAGCTGCTTTCCCTTGGTGCTGGCATAGTCGCGCAGGGGTTCGAGGTTGACTTCAGGAATATAGGAGTTGGCAGAAGGGAGGTTAAAGCCGAGAATGAGCAACCCTTTTTCCAGAGCAGCTTTGAGTCCGGTAAAGGATAAATCGTTGGTACTCACATAACAGTCTGCTTTGCCGCGAAATACCCGCACCCCTGCACCGGTAGACAAGCGCGGGGAAATACTGGTGATGGTATCCTCTTCGCCCATACAACTGATATAGTTGATCCGCTCTAGGAAGAATTCGATAAAGTCTGCACCTGCTGCGCGTCCCCATCCCAGGAGACTCGATAGCATCACTTCCCAGCTTTCATCAAACCGATGTTTGGTGGCGTGATAAGCTCTAGCGGATAGGTCATTGGCGATCGGCGCTTGAATTACAAGAGTCATAAAGTCGCTTGTGGTGATAGGGTTGTTGAAGAATAATATCCTCTAGTGTGTCACACTTACGCTCCTCTTGCCGCCGTCTTGTAGCTAAAATTGAGTTCAGTTCTAAAATGAGGGGTCAATAAGTATCAAATTTACCGATCGCCTTCTTTTATAGATTAAGAGTGAAAATTTTATGCAAGAACTAGAACCAGAAATTTATGCTCAAATCGTTGAATTATGTGATTCAGGCGATCGCAATCTTTACGATCGCCTAGGAATCACTCCAGAACAACTGGCTGATTTTTGCGATCGCTGGCAAGTGGCTGAACTGGCAGTGTTTGGTTCAATTCTCCGGGATGATTTTCATGCAGGTAGCGATATTGATGTTCTAGTTTCGTATCAGCCGACTGCCCAAAGAGGATTGATTGAAAAGATGCACATGAAAGAGGAGTTAGAAACCTTGTGCGATCGCCCAGTCGATTTAATTAGCAAGAGAGCGATCGAACTCAGTCAAAATTGGATTCGGCGCAAGAACATCCTGGAGTCTGCTGAGGTTATTTATGTCGCGAGATAAAGAACATTTGGTTGATATCATCACTGCGATAAAACTTACAGCGATTCGCGCTGCTATGAGGTACATTGTTGATCGTAGATGTGAGTTGTCATTGCGACCGCAGGCAAGCAATCGCCAAGATTGGGGGATTTTGCGATTGCTTCATTCCACTTCGTTCCATTCGCAATGACTGATCTCAATGAGACTGTACTCCGTTACAGCGCTTTGCGCTGTATTTTCCAATATACGCAAGGTTTGGATGCCAAAACTTTAGCGGAGAATATTGAAAAACAGGATGCAATTTTACGTCGTATCACCATCATTGGCGAGGCAACAAAAAGATTATCAAAAGAATTTAGAAACCAGCACTCTGCTATCCCCTGGAAAGAGATGGCAGGAATGCGAGATGTGATTACGCATGATTATGATGAAGTTGATATGGATGAAGTTTGGAAGGTTATTTCTATAAACTTACCCGAACTTCTCAACTATATTGAACCTTTGGTGGCAAGCGATTAAAACTCAGATTAATTATTTCAAACCCTGGTAAACGGTGATAGAATCGCTAATAAACTATTGCCAATAATCTTCATGATAAAGCGGTAGAAGCTGTTTAGGTTGGGAAGGAGCCTGTAGCATCAGAATTTACCTTGCGCTGCTTTTACAGCGCTTTGCGCTGCTATGAGGGACAATATTGAATCCTTAAAGCCATATACCACAACCCTATTCCCTATTCCCTATTACCTATTCCCTAGCGCAAAGCGCTATATCGCACTTCTATTTTAATCTGAGTTTTTGGGAATTGCGACAAAATCACTCAGATTAATTAGTTCATCAAATCATTATGGATAATTAATGAAGCAGATGCGGTAGGATTATCTCGCTCAAAATGAATCCTCTGAGCCGGAAAATAGATGGTTTGATAATCGCGAATGGTTTCTTCTTTTCCTAAACCTTCTTGTCCTCTGGATAAGGCTCGGTTCAAGGCGGTGTCAAAGTTACAATCGACCCAAATCTTCAGATCGTATTCATCCATCCAGGGTTTCTTGAAGATAAAAATCCCTTCAAAGAGGATGATATCTATATCTTTGAAGTCATAAGTAGAGTCGTAAAATCGATCGGTTTTCAGATCGAGAGATTTTGCTTGTAAGTCAATTGATTGGTTCTGCTTCAGGGGGAGAATCAAGGAGTTAAACAGTTCTTGCCAACGAAAGGCATTGTCATAAAAATGTTGGGCTGGATTGTCTCGATTAAATCGAATATTTTGGGGATGATGCCAAGCATCGAGTCCAATTAAGGCAATGTTGAGGTATCGGGTTTTCAACACCTTCAAGATTTCGTTGCTGATGACACCCTTGCCTGAGCCGTCAATACCACTAATGGCAACGAGTAAACTTCGCTCATCGGAGATTCGAGAACGAGTTTGTTCGATTTGATCGACTGCCTTGTGAATATCCTTAAGTAAAACTTCAGGTAATTTCATTTTTGATTGGAAACCATGACTCTTTTAAGATACAAAGGGCGAGTTTACGTTATTGATTTTTGGGGGTTCTAAATTTAGGTATAACCTGCCTCTACAGAGATTCAACGGTTAATGATTTTTGGCCCATTGTACGATCGCCTCCGTTAAGCCGTCTAAAGTATATTCTTTGGCTTCAATATCAACGCGTCCTAGAAGATCTTGACAGGTTTTGGAGGTTTGGGGACCGATAGAGGCGATACAAACGGAATTTAAGGAAATTTTACCGGTTTGATTGAGGATTTGAACTGTGTTTTTAACGGTTTTGGAACTGGCGAAGGTAATCACCGTTACTTGTCCGTTTTGCAGAGCGTTTAGGGCTTCTGGGGGAATGGTTTGAGGACATTGGGATTGATAGGCGGCAACTTCCGTGACACGAGCGCCTTGAGCGGTGCATTCTTGAACGAGGACTTCTCGCCCTCCCGTTTCGACGCGGGGAAAGAGGAGGCTTTTTCCAGATAAGGGTTCGGGGAAATGCTCGACGAGGGTATCGGCAATAAATTTGGGGGGAATATAATCGGGTTCGAGTCCCTGTTGGCGCAAACTGGCGGCAGTTTTTTTGCCGACTACAGCGATTTTAATGCCAGCGAGGGCGCGACTATCGAGATGATGGTGTTGGAGGCGTTGAAAGAAGTAGTCAACAGCGTTACTGGAGGTGAGGATGAGCCAGTTAAAGGTCGATAAATTGGCGATCGCCCCATCTAACCCTTCCCAACTCGAAGGCGGTACAATCTCTAAGGCAGGCATTTCAATCACTCTAGCTTCCTGTTGTTGCAACTGTTGCGTAAATTCACTGGACTGACCCGCCGAACGGGTGACTAAAATGGTGTGGTGGGATAGGGGCATAGGACAGGGAAAATGAACCAAATTAGGCGATAATGCCTCAACGACGTTTCCTATAATAATCACTGCTGGGGACAGACTTTGACCTGCGGTGAGTTCAATAATATTTTGTAATCTGCCTTGCCAGATCTGTTGCTCTGGAAATCCCGCCCAACGAATAATCGCAATTGGGGTATCTGGATGTTTACCATGGTTACCAAGTTGACGGATAATTTCCGCAAGTTGACGGGTTCCCATCAGAATAACCAGGGTTTTCATCTGCGCTAAAACCAGCCAATTTAACAGACTCGGATCGTGAGCTGTGACAACTGTAAAGCCTTGACTTAAAATCGGATCGGTGAGTGCAATACCGGCTAAAGTCGGTGCAGCAATAGCTGAAGAAAGTCCGGGAACAATTTCTACCGGGCAGTTTTGACTCAGAAGCGCTTGCAGTTCCGAACCACTGCGACCAAAAATCAAGGGATCGCCACTTTTGAGGCGTACCACCTGGTTTCCCTGTTGACAGTAATAGATTAGCGCTTGATTAATGCTACTTTGGGAGGCACTGGGTTTACCTCCCCGTTTTCCCATGTCGAGGAGCAAACAGTGCGATCGCACTTCGGCAAATAGATGCGGATCGACCAGAGCATCATAAATAACAACATCGGCTTGTTTAAGCAGAGTATAAGCTCGTAGAGTGAGCGTGTCGAGACGACCTAATCCTGCGCCCACTAAATAGACTTTACCGACCATGGGTTAAGATTTGGATTCCGGATTCAATCGGCGGTTAACCCAACTGATGACACCACTGGCAATCGATCCAGCCATGAGAATGCCGATCGCCGGAGTAAACACCGGTTCCCACAATTTATACCAGAGATCGAAGCCTAGGGGAATATCCAGGGAGCGACCCAAAAGGGCGATCGCAAACCACCCAAAGCTAAATAAGACGAAAAATAAGTTGAGGGTTAAAACGGTGTTGAGTCCGTTTAAGAGTTTGTCTTTCATACACTGTGATTTCGCGATCTTTAAAGATTAAAAATTAAAAACTTACCATTGTCTATAGCCAGAGCCTTTATTATCTCAGGTGTCTGTAGGGGCGGGTTATACCCAAATCTTGTAGACTGACAACTATTTTTGTATTCATGTCCGCTTGCGGAAACCCGCCCTCCCCCACCATGTCTCTACCTTCTTAAACTTTTTGGACACGATCGCCGTAATACTCCCGCATCCACGCTTTCTGAATAATCTCATCCGAAGGTTCGTCGGGTGGTAAACCTTCTCTAGCCAAATTCCATCGCCCGGCAATTCGATCGCATTACAGGTGCGATCGCGCTCTTGCACTACAACCCTTTTACTACTGTTAACCAATTCTTGAAACCCTTTTTGAATTTTGACTTGCTCCTACTCTCCTTCCTTCATCTTACTGCCAGTAACATACTTCTCTGCATGAACCCTGAGCACAGCTTCTAGAGAATCAACTCGACACTCGTTACTCGTGCATTGTCTAGTTGTTGTAAGTGCTAATCGCCACTGCTCTAGCCGAGCTGTAGCTTCAGCAACATTAGTTAGTGCATCAGTCCTGGAGTTATGACTCCCAAGCTTTTTTGCAGAGTCTAGAGCTTTCCACAATAATTCTTCTGCTGTACCAAATTGTTCGAGATCTCCGTAAAATTGGGCAATTGCAATCAAGACCTCAGCTTTGATGTCAGGATAATTCATATTCTTAACAGAGCGGTGAGCTTGTTTGATTATTTTTTGCGCTTTTTCAAAATTATTTATTTCACTGTAAACTCGGACAACATCAACTAATTTGTGAGGATAATAATCAGCATCTTCAATCCTGTTTATGCTAGTTAGGGCATTTTGTAATGTTTTCTCTACTCTATCTGTTTTTTCGATTTCCATAAATCCTTTAGACATAGCAATCAGGAAATCCGATCTATCTTCTAAATTATCAATACTTTGAGCCGATTCAACAGCTTGCTCTAGTAATTGAGTTGCTTTTTCAAAATACTCAACATCGAAATAGGATCGAGCAATATCATTTAAGCTAAATGATTTATCTCCTAAATGTTCAATGCTCTGAGCTAAATCAATAGAAGCTTCTAGTAGTTGGTTGGCTTTGTCAATTTTCTCGATCGTGCCATAAGTCCGAGCAATAGAGTTTAAAACATATAATTTATCTGCTGAATGTTCAAGATCTTGAGCTGATTGGATAGCTTGTTCCAGTAGCTGATTGACCTTCTCAAACTCATTGATTTGAATATAGGTCTGAGCAACTTTATTCAAAATATATGACTTATTAGATACAAATTCTGATAATAAAGTTGATTTATTTGATTTGACTTCAATCTGGCTAGCATAGTTCAAGGCTTCTTCCAACATTTGGGCAGATTTTTGGGGTTGCCCTTGTTTTATATAAGCCTGTGCAATAGTTGTTAAAAGGTAAGATTTATCTAAGGAGTTATCAATGGTTTTTACCCATTCAAATTCTGATTGTAAAAGTTGGGATTCTTTCTCAGGGAGATTCAACTTACCAGTCAACTGAATAATTGCTTGTAATGATTTAGCTCTATAGGGAGAATACTCAATTCTATCAATAATAGTAAAACTTTCTTGCAATAGTTCTGTCGTTCTTGTCCAGTTCTGACGATCGCTATAAACTTTAGCTATTGCCCATAAAGCATAAGTTTTAGATGCAGGGAAATCTATCGAATCAGCCAGTTGTAAGCCTTGTTTAAAGTGTCCATTGGCTGCCAATACTTCGGCTGCTATTGCTGTTTTACTATCGCTACCTTCGCTAAACCGAACAATATCTCGCCGCATCTGCCAAAGTTGTCCGGCTTTGGTGTATTCCAATCCACCCCAAGTTCCCAGAGCCAATACCCCAGCTAAGATAACCACTGCCATCCAGCGATACAACCGTTGCCAGCTTTTACCAATCAGCTTCCGTTTATCTCGTTGTTTCCCTCCCCAAATTAAATAAGCCTTCTGTCGCCGCAACAGAAATAACTCTCCAAGATCGAATAAATAGCGAGGATGGCGACTGCTTCCCAACCATTCATTCACCCGCTTATCCAATAAGCGATTGGCTTTATCAGCTTCCGTGAGCTGTGTTCCCGACAGTTGCAACAAAGCCGGAATCGTGCGCTCGTGGGCCAACTCGTAGCCCTGACTTCCCTCTTGCTCCACCGGAGAAAGCAAGCGCACATCAGCTCGCGCTAACCAAATCGTTGCGTTGTAAACTTCCCTCGGTTTTGCCGTATCTTTTAGTTTCTGCTGCAATTGGGCAATGGTTAGCACCTCGCCGCGCACTTGTCGCTCCATATCCGTCAGCGCTAACAAGACTTTCACCAAAATTTCCCGTTGGCGCGCCGTAGTTTTGCTGGCGATAACCTCCTCTAAATAGCGCCGCAACAAGCCCTCAATCCCGCCCAACTTCTGCAACGTTCGCTCGTTAAACCCCCGCAGCTCGGCAACGCTTTCCCGATTTAACATCGATGCCAAAATCTGCAAATCCACCGGAGAAATTAACCCATTATCGCGGTTGCCCAACTCCTCCGCCATCAACCGCTCCACAAACGGACGGTCAAAAGCTAACTTTTCCGTTTCCGCAATCACCGATAGCACTCGTGCGGCTTCTTTCGGTTGAAAACAGCGCAACCGCGAGACCTCCAGGGGACTCGGCGCATAATTCAACCATTCCTCAATCTCATACAAGTGATAGGACAAGTCGGCGCGCACGCTAAACAGAATCTTAATCCCGTGCAAGTCCTCTCTGGCATACCAAACTTCCAGAACTTCCCGAAACGGTTTCCGTTCTGCGTCCGATTTGGCTTGCACGAAAAACTGCTCGAACTGGTCGAATAATAAAACCAGAGGAGTCTGGTTCTCTTGCATCACATGCTTGAGCAACCCAATCAATGCTCTCGGTTCTGGTGCAACAGGCGGCGATGCGGTTAATGACAGTTGCTTAACGATCGCTTTCTGGACAGCTTCCAAAGGATTTTGGTTACTGAAGCGCACGTATACCGCTCGCTTACCGCGCTCTTGCCACAACGGAACCAATCCCGCTTGCAGAAACGAGGTTTTGCCGCATCCCGACTCTCCCACCAAATGCCCAAACCGAAAACTCTGGCTCTCCAACGCTTCGCAACATCGCTGTAAGTCCTGCTGGCGCTCCAACCGCCGAAAGATTTCCGCATCCTCTTTGGTAAACGGACGCAACCCTTTAATCGCCCGATGTTCCTTAACCGCTTCCTCGCTCTCTTGTTGCGGTAAACTGCGAGGCATCGTCACCACCGCAACTCCCACCGCAGCCAGAGGAATAACACTGACAGCGAACCAGAATGCATTGGCATACCAGCCCGGAAGAGTCAAAATCCCTTGCAGTGCTGTAGCAACACCCCCGTCCGGACGGCAAAAGGCGAGCAGTACCACCTCAGCTAACAGAAGCAGAGTAAACCAATTCCGGTTACGGATTAATTCTGCCACCCACCGCCCAAATACAGCCAGTTCTTCGGTTCTTTTCTGGATAAGATTTTCGGGATTAGATGGTGGTGTCTTTGCTGGAGGATTTTCGGAAGCAGGTTCCGCACTCATGAGTACAGGAGGAAAGTCACGGCCACTTCATTGTAATCGCCAATTCCGCCCAGATGGCCAAACAGAGTTCTCTGGAAACCTTGTTCGGTTAAATGTAAAATTTTATATCCAGATTCAACACTTCTGGATTTTATTACTTGTGCTTCTCTCTTCTATGGAGTACAGCTATAACCCTGATATATTTGCACAGGCAAGTTCCCTGAGCGGAGTCGAAGGGAACTCATGAACTTTTATCCACTATCTAAATCTATGGCTTATGTATATATTCTGGAATGTTGTGATAATTCTTTCTACACAGGAAGTACCAACAACTTACCTCTGCGTCTTTGGGAACATGAAAATGGTTTAGGGGCAAACTATACCAGTAAGCGTTTACCTGTAAAACTTGTCTATGCCCAACATTATGACCGTGTGGATGATGCTTTTTATCGAGAAAAGCAAGTTCAGGGATGGAGTCGAGCTAAAAAAATGGCTTTGATCAATAGTGATTGGGATCGACTCCATATTTTAGCTGAGTGTCAAAATGATTCGCATTACCAGAATTTGGCGATCGAGAACGAAAGGGAGAGTTAGGATCGTACTCGATCGCTTCTGCTGCTGGTTTCCACTGCTGGTTGAGCGGAGTCGAAACCAGCAGTGGAAATCAGCAGTTTTGAAACCACGAGAAACAAAAAAATAGACTGCACTCATTCAGCAGTACAGTCATCCTGACTATTCGATACTCACAAAACAGAGAATGAGCTTATTCTAATCCACCATTCGCATCGATGAGGGCTTGTAAATCATCGGGGTCAACATAATGACAAACGGCATCATCCAGACAAATAAGTGCCCATCCAGAATCAGCAATTCCCATCAGCTTATATTCAGCTTCTTGGACAAAGAACCCTTTGTGGTTACGGGTTTCGGGTTTAATGGCTACTTTACTATCAACTGGCATAATATCCTGACTCCTTTCTTAATTGACTTCATGTTAAAAAATATACGCCCTCAGACTGGTTTATATATTAACCTTATGTCTGAGTTCATCAAATCTTATCATTAGAAATCGGGAAATTGGGTTAAATTCTGTATATAATCATGAAGTTTTATACGATTATTCAATCAGAATAATTACCTAATCATTGCTGTTGATAAATCCCACAAGCCTTGATTTAACTCAAAAATAGCCAATCATATATTCTCTGGAGGTTTTGCCAGTCGGGTTTTCTATTTAATCCTTCTTTACAATTCTCTTCAATTTCCTGGCGATATTCCGAGACTGCCATAATCAAACGCTGGGCTATATCAATATGTTCGCGGACTCCACTTTTATTCGTTTCCAGCATCGCGGCTGCCATATTTACTCTCGCTTGGGGGTCTTCAGGATTGAGTTTAACCGCTTTTTGAGCTGCTTTATAAGCCGATTTGGGTTTATCTTCGAGTAAGTATAACCAAGCCAAACAAGTCCAGGCGGTACTTTGTTTGGGGGAGCGATCGCAAATATCCTTAAATAAGGGAATCAACGTGGCGGGACTTTCTCCCTTCTTGTAGCGTTCAATCCCTTCATTAAACAAGTCTTCTGCTGTCTGAGTCATAACCGGCTTAGGTGCAAAACATTAATTGGGTCAAATTCAGGCTTAACTGCACCTGAATTTGACCAACCACACAGTTTAACAGAAAATGGGCACTTAAACTCTAGGCAGAAAAAGAGCTACCACAACCACAGGATTGAGTGGCATTGGGATTGGTAAACTGAAACCCGCCCCCAATCAGAGCATTACTGTAATCGAGAACCAATCCATAGAGATAGAGCATACTCTTGGGATCGCAAATCACCTTAAAGCCATCATAATCAAAGACCTCATCATTGTCTTTAATCCGATCGACGGTTTCAAAATCCATCGTATAAGACAGACCGGAGCATCCCCCTTGGCGAACCCCCACACGCAAGCAGAGATCGTTGCCTTGCTTTTCTCGTAAAGATTGCACCTGCTCGAGAGCAGCATCGGTCATCATGATGCCGCGTTTAGAACTCTCCATAGTTTGGGTCATAGCTGTATACCTGAACTCCTGATGTCAACTTAATCCTTAACTTAATCCTTATTGTATCGAGTCAACTCCCCTTGCAGCAGAGAAAGCTACACTGGTAATCATAAACTTAATGGCCAGGAGCCACGCGATCGCGATTAAAATCAGGATCTAGAGTCCATGTAGACCCTGGAACTGATACTATTGCTAGACACAATCCTATGATCACCCTAACCCCCTCCACCTGTCGCCGTCTTCAACAGCTACCTCAACCAGGAGAGAGTATTTGGGAAGCAGACCGAAGAATCATACCGATCGCCCTAAAGGAAGGATTTCAGCCTGAATGTATTTTATGGGTAGATGGCTCAGAAGGGGTGGTGCGATCGATGGAAATGGTGAATCCTCAAACTGGCCCGGAGGCCCTTGTCCGAGCGCTCCTCAAGGCAATGGAAGCGCCGCCTGCTCCAAGTCAACCGAGTCGGCCCAAAAAAATTGTAGTGTGCGATCGCGAAATTCAATTTTATCTGCGAGGGGTATTACAAGACCTAGACATTGATATTGAATATCGGCCCCAGTTACCCCTCATCGAGCATCTCTTTCAACAAATGGCCGAAGAAGTAATCCAACAAACGCCTCATGTTGCGCCCAAATATCTCACATTCCTATCTAAAAGTGCTGAAAAAATTTGGCAAGTTCAACCGTGGCAAAATCTAGCTGAACATCAAATTATTTCCGTGCAATTAAATCAATGGGACATTGAGAAATTTTATGTCTCTATTCTAGGAATGCTCGGTGAAGAATATGGAATTTTGCTCTACCGTTCCCTAGACTCTCTCAAACAATTTCGTCAAGCTTTGCTCGACCATACCACCATGGAAGATATTGAAAGTGCCCTCTTCCATCAAGACTGTTTTTTTCTGACCTTCGAGCTAAAACCCGATTCTCCCTTAAGCGATCTAGCTGAAGAAGAATGTATCCTTGAGCTGCTCCCTTGGTCAGAAATTGAAGCCTCTTTCGGCGTAATTCATCCCCTCGAAGGCTTACGCACTACCTTATACGATCGAGAACCAGTAGCCATGATGGTAGCGTTAGAAGCGTTACATCGATTTTTCAAATCCACTCGTAACTCTCTCGATACAGAGTCTTTTGAAAGCCTTAGCCAACGCTACCGTATTTCTTTGCCCAAAACGGCTGAAGAATCAAAATCTTCCCTTTTGGTTAAAGTAGAAACCCTGCCAGAAGTTTCCCTAGAACTTGATGCCATGATGAATGGTTTAGAAGAAGATGAAGAAGAGGAGGAAGATCTTGATGGCCCCTTTCTCCACTATGATTTGATTCCTGACAATGCCCTCTGTCGCCTCGATATTCTCAGTTGGGCAACTTGGGAACAGATTCGCGAACAGGTTCAATTTTACCCGGCTGCACCGGAAGATATCCGAGGGGTTGGAGCTGGATTACCGGTGGCGATCGTTCAAACCAGTAAACGGAATGCCAAGACCTTAATCCGAGATTTAGAAGCTTTTGATGGATTGGAGGGAATTGGATTTCATGTGGGAGAAGATCCCTATACAGAAACAACATTTGATCTGGGAATTATTCAAACTGGAGATGGAGACTTATACTTGTTTGATGAATTTGAAGTCACTTCTACATACCAGAAAAATCGGCAAAACTGGGACGATCAGTGTCGTAAAACTCAAGGCTATTGTGCTTTACTGATTGCCATGGGAATGAGGGGAGAATCCCGTGGTAATCCTAAGCCTAAAGATATGTTAGCCTTGTTTGAGGCAAAATTTTTGTCGATTGAGGATTTGAAATTGGGAATTTTGCAAAAAACTCGATTTTCCTTCTAGAAATCGCTTCAGCAATTAACCATTAATAATCAATAATTACCTCTCCCTTTTAGAGAGAGGGTTGGTGCTAAAGAGCAGGTTTTTAACCGGAATTATTAATTATTCAGTAACTTACTCGTTTCCTTCGATGGGGGCGAACCCTTGACGCTGCACGTTTTCCGTAATTGCGCGGGGTTCTAAGAACTGGATCAGGTAATCCGGGCCACCCGCTTTAGAACCGACTCCGGAGAGCTTGAAGCCGCCAAAGGGTTGCCGGGAAACGATCGCCCCGGTCGTATTGCGGTTAATATACAAGTTGCCCACTTCAAACTCGGCCATGGCTTGGTCAATATGGCTTGGCGTACGGGAATAGAGACCTCCCGTAAGGGCAAAATTGGTATTATTGGCAATGTCTAGAGCGTCCTGGAAGGTTTTAGCCTTAATCACCGCAACTACGGGGCCAAAAATCTCTTCCTGGGCAATTCTAGCCGTCGGGGACACATCCTGGAAGATCGTGGGGCCGACATAATAGCCCTCTTTGGCATTGGAAACATTGGGCGCGAGCATTTCTAGGGCAACTTTGGCTTCTTGTTTGCCAATGGCAATATATTCCTGAATCCGCTTCATCGAGGTTTCATCGACTACGGGGCCCACCTTCGTACCCGGATAGTGGGCTGGCCCTACATTCAAGGATTTGGTCGCTTCTACAAACCGCTCTAAGAAGGTATCATACACCGGTTCCAGAACGATCGCCCGCGAACAAGCCGAACATTTTTGACCGCTATAGCCAAAGGCAGAATCCACTACCCCTTGCACGGCTTGGTCTAAATCACAACTCTCATCGACAATAACGGCATTCTTACCGCCCATCTCGGCAATGACACGCTTCATGTGTTTTTGTCCCGGTTGCAGAAGGGCAGCATCGGCATAGATTTTACAGCCGACTTCCTGGGAACCGGTAAAGGCAATCATATGCACATCCTTGTGTTTGACCAAATGTGCCCCAACCGTTGAGCCTTTGGCAGGTAAAAATTGAAATACTCCTTTGGGAATTCCGGCTTCAATTAGAGCTTCCATCAGTTGGGCGGCGATCGCGCTACTCACCTCCGCAGGCTTGAGAATCACGCAGTTACCCGTTACCAGCGCTGCTACTGTCATCCCTGTGGTAATGGCGATCGGGAAATTCCAGGGGGAAATCACTAGGGCGATGCCTCGCGGTTGATACGTCAGGCGGTTATTTTCCCCAGCAATATCATAATTATGGCCGCGATCGAGCCGTTCCATTTCATCAGCATAATAGCGACAAAAATCGATCGCCTCGGAAACCTCTGCATCCACCTGTTGCAGCGCTTTTCCCACTTCCAGCATCACCCAAACCGACAGTTCTGCGCGGCGCTCTTCCATCAGATCGGCTGCTTTTCGCAGAATTCGCGCCCGTTCTGCTGCGGGAGTCGCTTTCCAACCGGGAAACGCTGCTTTAGCGGCATTAAGTGCTGCTTCCGCTTGTTCCACGGAAGCCAAACCAATTTTGGCCACTAACTCCGTGGGGTCAGAGGGATTGACAGAATTAACACTCTCTGCTGTTTGGACAAACTCGCCATTAATATAAGGCAGAATGGTTTTTCCGAGCTGCGGACGTACCGTGTTTAAAGCGGCTTGTGCCCGTTCCCGGTTAGCAACTTGGGCGTAGTCCGTATCTGCCGCATTCTTAAACACTGTGGTTTTCTGGGGTCGAGATCCCGTAGTTTGAACCACTGGAGGCGCGATTAATTCTTCAATGGGGCGGTCTTCTTGACTTTGCCGTAAGAAGGAACTGTTTGCGGTATTTTCCAGTAAGCGGCGAATCAAATACGCCATACCGGGGAGGAGACTGCCGTAGGGAGCATACATCCGCACTCGCAACCCTCGGTTAACCATTGCTTTAGCGAGGCGATCGCCCATTCCATACAGCACTTGGTATTCAATGCGACGGCGAGGAATGTTCAGGGTTTCGGCAATGGCGATCGCCCTAGCTTGCGATCGCACATTATGGGAACCAATGGCAGCATTGAGAACTTCATGGTTTTCCAACAGCAGGCGCGTGAGCAATTCAAAGTTAGCATCGGTAGCAACTTTATCATCAAACACGGGTTGCGGCCAGTTATGTTGCACCGCTTGAATGGTTTCCTGATCCCAATATGCCCCTTTCACCAAGCGAATGGTAATCGGATTTCCCCGTTGTTTAGCCCAAGCAATCAGATCGTTTAAGTCTGCTTCTGACTCGCGTAGATAAGCTTGTAGCGTTACCCCGATATCAGTACGGGTTTTAAATTCCTCTTCGAGTAACAGTTCCTTAAGAATCGCCAGGGTAATATCTTTATAGACATACTGCTCCATATCGAAATGGATAGCAGCCTCCTTTTCTTGGGCATGGCGCAGGAGGGTGCGAATACGCTCCATAACCCGTTGCTTAGACCCCTCAGCATCCAAGGGATCGAACTGAGAATAAAACGCTGTCAGCTTCACGGAAACTTGCACCTTGGGCAAGGGTTCCCCATCTGCTTCATCAATTTCGGGGATTGTTTTCCAGCGTGCCGCAGCTTCCGTGAGGCGATCGATCAGATCGATATAGCCTTGCAGATAGGCTTTGGCTTCCGTTTCCGTAATCACCGCTTCCCCCAGTAAATCTAGGGTAAATGCCATCTTCTCTTTGCGAAGATTTTCTACAGTTTTCAGCACCTGCCCCGCAGTTTCCCCAGCAATGTATTTCCGCGCCAAGGTTTCTACCGCAGTCGATACAGTTGTTGCTGCCACTTGTCCCGGCATCGAATCAGCATTGGTAAAATTAAGAATCCCCTTCAATGCGCCAGGTAATTCGACCGCCTCAGTTGTCATATATTCCTGCAAATGCCGCGCCACTTCTGCCTTAGAGCGCAATGCAGGTAAACAATCAATAAACCGGAACAATTGCACCCGCAGCCCTGGGTTACTCATGGCCCAGTCTAGAAGCTTATCATCCCAGCGCATTTGGTCTCGCATCTGGGCAAAGATGGAGCGTTTTTCCCCTTGCGCTGCGAGAAGTTGTTTGGCGATCGCCTGGGTTTGGCTCTCATACGTTGGATTTTCGACTTGTGCTACCACGGATTTTCCCCCCTCCATATAAATGGGTTGATATACATCGAGGTTTTATCTTGATTTTTTGTGTATTTTTCCAATATATCTCGAAAATACGGTACTATAATAGTTTTGTTTAAACTCCAAAATATTAGTTCTCGTAATACGATTTGGCGTGTCATCACTGAGTAAGTCAAATGACTCATTATTCATGACTGATTATGGCTCAAACTCTTTCTGCACAAAACATTACCCTGGGAACTCTCAAACAAACCTTGGGACTGCAAGTCGCTAAAGATAGCGAATTTTTTACCGAATGGTCAGAACCCCTTCCTTCTTTAACGGAGATTGAACAACAAACGCTCGATCGCGTGAAAGCCAATTTTCAAGACTTGATGGACGACCCCCCGTTACTGGAAAACACCGTTAAAATGGTCATCCTCGCTCCCTTGCTCGATTGTGCTGGATTTTACCGTCGTCCTTTTCGCATCGAAACAGAAACCAGCATCGAAATTGAACTAGAAGACGAAGGACTCATGATTCGAGGCAGAATAGATATCCTCGTCGTTAAAAACCGATTGTGGCTCGTTGTAATTGAATCCAAACGCAGTGATTTTGCCGTTACCCGTGCCATTCCTCAAACCTTAAGCTATCTGTTAGGCAACCCGGAACTGCAACACCCCACATTTGGCATGATTACCAATGGCAATGAATTTCTCTTTCTCAAAGCCTCTCATACTCCCACAGTCCAGTACAGAACCTCTAAACTGTTCTCCTTAATTAATCCCGACAATGAACTGTATGATGTTTTAGCCATTCTGAAGCGTTTAAGCCAAGTTTTTTAGCTGTAGGTGTAGGCAAGCATCTTGGTGAAAACCTCAATTTCTACACTACACCTTGCCCACCCTACGCTCTTAAGCTTGTCGAGCCAATACAATCACAATACAATTCAGAGCAGCTCTAAGATACAGCGCAAAGCGCTGTAACGGAATACAGTCTCATTGAGATCAGTCATTGCGAATGGAACGAAGTGGAATGAAGCAATCGCAAAATCCCCCAATCTTGGCGATTGCTTCCCTGCGGTCGCAATGACAACTCACATCTATGATCAACAATGCACCTCATAGCAGCGCGAAGCTCTGTATGGGTACATTTTTCGGCCCCTCATCGCCATCATCTCCAAAAAATCTCTAGGAGTAACAATTATTTCTTGATATTCAATCTGAGCTTTTAAGGATAATAAATCTCGATCTCCAGTAATCAGAAATACGGCGCTAGAATCAATCGCTAATTCTAAAAATTTATTGTCATCGACATCTCGACAAATTTCAACTTGAGATTCCACCTTGACAAAGTGACTATGGGATTTGACAACTCTCAAGAAATCTTCTCGTCCTTCAGTTGTTGAACTAAAATGACTATTTGTTCAAACGTTAAAGGGAGTTGATAGGTATTCGATGTCATGACCATCTCTTCGTCAAATATGGAACCGCGTATGGGCTGAACATGGGCACGTAGATGCTCATCTACCATGCCTTCGACTTTAGCATAACCAGGAATAACCTTGGCAAAGCTATTGACATCCGACCAAAACTTATTGGGCATTTTTGAGAGTTTCCTAACCTGAAACGGGACTTGAGCGTTGCAAGACTAGCGTATTCGATCCAACAATTGCTATGGTTAATACAACTTACAATGATGTTTTGAGCGCTACTATCCGTCTAAATCTCCTTCCATGACTAGAGCGATCGCCTCCTTCGTATTTTCCTGGAACTCGCGGATATTCACCCGGTTCAAGAGCCAGGTGGCGGCAATCAAGCCCCCCGCTTGCACTACAAACACCAAACCGTAGGACAATACCGGCTCAGAAAACAGGGCTTTTCCCAGATCTAATACGGCTCCTCCTAACACGGTTGCGCCTCCTCGTGCCATTGCCTGGGCTAACCCCCAAGCGCCAATAAACGTTCCGGCAGTTTCCGCAGCAGTTAAATCGAGCATTAAACCGACTGCTCCGGCTGTTAAGACTCCAGAGCTTAAGCCAAATAGAAATAGGCTCAACATTAGGGCTTGAGGATTGCCGGTAAACCCAGAAAATAAGAGGAATCCCGAACAAAATGCTGTTGCCACACAGCCGCTAAAACAGGTGCGTTGTTTGCCTAAGTGAGGGGTAATTAAAAAACCGGTTGAAGCAATACCAATCAAAGTTCCCATACCAAAAAAGGCATTGAGTCGAGCGGTTTCTGAGATGGGCATCTGGAAGACTTCCCCGCCGTAGGGTTCCAAGACGGGATCTTGCATAAACAAGCTAATGCTCATGAACAGGAGAAAGGTGAAGAAAATCCCGGTTTGGCGACTGGCAGTCAGGATTTTTAAGGCATTGCCCAAGGTAATTTGATCTTCTCGGTTCGCGGCGCTGGAGCGATCGCCATAAAGCGAGTATTTTTTCTCGATTCCTAGGGTTCCGACAACGGTCAGAAAGCACACCAAAGCTGGCACAATAATAAACAGACGATTAATCGATGCTTGCAGGTCTTCCGGAGGAGCATCTAAGCCTAACTGTTTTAATAAACTACTACTAATGATCGCCCCAACGACAATCCCCACCATTAACATAGACCAGACAATACTGACTAATTTCGATCGATTCCGGTCATCAGAAACATCAAATAAGAGTGCCGCAAACGGCGTAGAACTGGCACTTAAGGCTAATCCATAGAAAACAAAGACGAGCGCCAACAAAGCCGCCCAAGTGTAGGTAGGGAGAGTCCATCCCAGGGTAGCGGCACTATTGCCCAGTTGCCAAACCACTTGCAGGGCAATAAATGAAGTCGTGGTAAACAGTAGAGTGCCCATCCAAACATAGCCCGTACGATGGTAACCGGCGATCGGTTTCGCATCCGAAAGTTGGCCAAACCAGATGCGTGCAGGAGAAACAAACTGATGGGCGGCGATCGCCCCTGATGCAATCAAAGCGGGCACTTTCAGCTCATCAATCATCACCCGATTAATCACACCCAACGTGAGCAGGGACATAATCCCTAAACCCATTTGAAAGAGTCCCAAGCGGAACATGGTCAATAGATTAATTTGGGATTTGGACTCACCTGTTGCCATCATACGGGTTGACCTTTTAAACCTTAAGACTTTCAATCGGGCACAAATATATGAGAAGCTATGCCAATGAGCGCCAATGGACACTTAGACTAGTTCTCCTATGCTTAGGATACAGAATTTCGGCACTGTGCGATGCCTTTTGTTCTCCAGACGATTCCCTATGATCAGCAATTGACTGGGGAGTTGATGTGGGGGCAAGTTCTGCAACCCATCAGCAGATCAAGCCATCACCTTTATCAACCCGCACCCCGAATCGCTTAATTAGAATCGTTTAATTATAAGTATTCATTGCCGTGCCCCGTAATTGGGTCATCCAACGATCGATATCTTCTACATTCAGGCGATAACTAAGGGGATGGGCAATTAGATAAGCCGTACTATCAAATAACTTCTTAATTTCCACTAACCCGTTTTCCTTTAAAGTTTTGCCCGTAGAGACTAAATCGACGATTGCCTCTGACATATCAGTAATCGGGCCCAATTCTACTGAACCATATAACGGGATGATCTCTACAGGTAAGTCTAAGCCATGGAAATATTCCTTGGCACAATTAACCGATTTAGACGCAACTCGGCAATGGGCAGGTAAATCGAGTACATCTTGATAGGGACTCGACTGTTTCACTGCCACAGACATGCGGCAATAGCCAAAACCGAGATCGGCAAGTTGGGCAACGGCTGATTTCTTTTCGCGCAGCACATCATAGCCCACAATGCCCAATTGGGCTTGCCCATATTCGACATAAACAGGCACATCTTGGGCACGAACCAATAGCCCTTTCATCGTTCCCGTCGGATCGACAATTTGCAGTTGACGGTTACTGGAGTCCAGAAAGGCACTAAAATCGAGGCCCACTTGCTGGAGCAGTTGAATCGTTTCTTTGAGTAATGCCCCTTTGGGGATGGCAACGGTAAGCATGGTTGGGTTTGGGGGAGTGGGGGAATGGGAGGATAAGACTCTATTGCCTATTCTCCCTGTCTCTTTCTGTGCCTCAGCAGTTTACCATCTATCCTACACACGCTAGAAGCCTAGGGATTAAACTCTATAAGAACGAGCGATCGCCTCACCCTTGATTCCAGCCTGTAGCGCCATATGCGAAAATAGGGAAGGTGTTTAGATTTCCCGATCCATTATCGATTCTCCTGTCTCTACCATCCAATCCTTACCGCCAGATGTGGTACATCGGATCGCTGCGGGTGAGGTGATTGACTCGATCGCCGCCGTGGTTCGAGAATTAGCGGAAAATGCCCTCGATGCGGGTGCAACGCGTCTGGAAATCGAGATTTGGCCGCAACAATGGCGTGTCAGAGTAGCTGATAATGGTGAGGGAATGAATCGAGAAGATCTCATTCAAGCGGCGCGATCGCATACTACCAGTAAAATTCATACCATCACTGACCTGGATCGCATTACCAGTTTAGGCTTTCGCGGCGAAGCGCTCCATAGTTTAGCCCAACTTTCGCAACTGGAAATCTGGAGTCGGGGCAGTGCAGGGGAAGGATGGCGGGTAAAGTATAATGCTTTGGGGGAACTGGATATCATTGATGCCGTGGCGATCGCCTCGGGTACAATCGTAGAAGTTTCCCATCTGTTTGAAACTTGGGCACTGCGTCGTCAAGGGTTTCCCTCCCCTCCTCAACAACTGCGAGCCATTCAAACCCTAATTCAAGATATCGCCCTCTGTCATCCCGACATTACCTGGAAAGTCAGCCAAGACTCGCGCCCCTGGTTTACCATTAGTCCAGGAAAGAATGCCCAATCCATTCTGCCCCAACTGCTGCGGGATGTACAGGTGAACGATCTCTGCTTTCGGCAACTTGCCCTAGAGCAGGAGGGATTGAACCCAGAATCAGATAACTTAGAATTAGTCTTAGGCTTACCCGATCGCTGTCATCGCGGTAAACCCGATTGGGTTAAAATTGCCGTCAATGGGCGTTTGGTGCAATGTCCGGAACTGGAAAATACGGCGATCGCCGCCATGAGTCGCACCGTACCCAACAAACGCTACCCCGTGTTCTTTCTCCATTTGCACCTATCCTGCGATCGCATCGACTGGAACCGTCATCCCGCTAAATCTCAAATCTATCTGCACCCCCTCAAACCGCTCCAAGAAGCCGTGCAGCAAGCCATTTCTGATGCTCTGAAACTCAGTGATATTACCCTGCCTCAAGCCGTCCACCAAGAGCGCGTCGGTCAACTGCTTAAAGCCTCGGAAAAGTCGGGTTCCTATCAAGTTTCCCCCAAAAACAATGCCCCCACGCCCCTAGAACTCAAGGCAGTTGCCCAAATCCGCCAAACCTATATCGTCGCCGAGCATCCAGGGGGATTATGGTTAGTCGAGCAACATATTGCCCACGAGCGGATTTTATACGAGGAATTGTGCGATCGCTGGCAACTCGTTCCCCTCGATCCCCCCATCATCCTCAACCACCTCACCCCCAAAGAAGTCGAACAACTCATCCGTATCGGTTTAGACGTAGACCCCTTTGGCGAAGGTCTGCACGCCATTCGCAACGCTCCCCAACTCCTCCAGCAACGGGAGGATTGCGCCGAAGCTCTACGAGAACTTGCCGCCGGAGGAGACCTAGAAACCGCTCAAGTTGCTACAGCCTGCCGCAGTGCCATACGCAACGGTACACCTCTGACGATACCTGAAATGCAAGATATATTAGATCGGTGGCAACGAACCCGCAACCCCCACACCTGCCCCCATGGTCGTCCCATATACCTCTCTCTAGAGGAAACCTCCCTAGCCCGATTTTTCCGCCGCCATTGGGTGATTGGTAAAAGTCATGGCATTCAAGAGTGTTAAGAATTACACTAAAATTGAGGCGATCGCACTGGAATTCCTCTATTTTTAGGCAAAATGGCCTACCATAGTCCATAACGCAACAGTTTTAACTGAGAATCCCTACAAAAAAGGAGAACCGATCATGGTAGCGATTATTGCACCCGATGACCGAGATGCCATCTTATTGGGAACGGCAGACAATGATGAAATCCTAGGAAAAGAAGGAAATGACTACTTGTTTGGTTTAGAAGGAAATGATTGTTTAACTGGTGCAGGGGGACGAGATTTACTCAGTGGTAATACGGGTAATGATTCGATTATAGGTGGTGAGGGTAACGATCTCTGTTATGGCGGACAAAATGATGATCTTATCAGTGGCAATGATGGAAATGATTTTCTCTATGGAGATTTGGGCAATGATATCCTAAATGGCGATCGCGGCAATGATTACTTTTTTGGCGGTGAAGGGAACGATACTATTCAAGGGGGTGATGGGAATGATTTGATTTTAGGGGGTCAAGGAGATGATTCGCTAACCGGAGGTGCAGGTAATGATTTTATCTGGGGTGGACAAAGTATAGTCAACGATATGATTGATGGAGGAGAAGGGAATGATACCCTCAGTGGCGATCGCGGTGGCGGAATTTTGAGTGGGGGGCCAGGTGCTGATGTTTATATTTTACGGGCTTCTCTAGCAACTGACCCAAGAAATATACCCCTAATTTTTGGCTATGAAGAAAATGATATCATTGGTTTAGCAGGAATTAGTGCTAATGATGTTTCAGTCACCCGAACCGGTCGTTTTGAAGCCAGAATCGATCGAATTAGCACCGGTGCAGTGATTGCTTCAATCTATGGTATCGAGTCGAGTTTAATCTTCAACAACCAAGTAAGATTTCTAGAAGTGGATGTGGGATTGACTTGATAGTTCTAAAAAGGTAGAGTTCACAATAAAATTCTTTGATCAAAGAAAATTCACTGGTCTGATTTTCTACGATCTACCGATTTGAACCACTCAAATCGGAAATTTATATCGCCTGATTTGAAGTTTTTTAATAAAATCCGTAATCCCAAAAAGTGAAGTTGTAGGAGGGGTATCGACATAACTTAAAGTGATGTCCCGTTAAACGCGACTAGCTAGGTGTATGTATGCTCTTATTCTCCCCTCCAAATTACCAACGCCAATCGACTAAAATAATACCAAAATCAAACCTCTGTGTTGGTCTGGAAGAAACAAACAATATGGTGTGGCAAACGGGACATCAACTCCAAGATGGTCAATATACGATCGCGAGAAAACTCGGTGAAGGTGGATTTGGGATCACCTATCTCGCCCAAACTCAAACCGGCGAAAATGTAGTGATTAAAACGCTCAACGAGAAGATCCGCAATCACAAAAACTTCGAGAAATGTCAACAAGACTTTCTCAATGAAGCTCTATGGATTGCCAAATCGTCCCATCCCCATATTGTTCGCGTTGAAGAGTTGATCCAGGAAGATCGCTTATGGTGTATCGTACTAGAGTACATTGAAGGAACCAATTTGGGTACTCTAGTAGATACCGAAGGAGCCTTACCTGAAGCCGAAGCCCTCCACTATATCCAACAAATTGGGGATGCTCTCAATACCGTCCATCATCAAGGGTTTTTGCATCGGGA
This sequence comes from Roseofilum sp. SBFL, assembly GCF_017746885.1. Classification (NCBI taxonomy): domain Bacteria; kingdom Bacillati; phylum Cyanobacteriota; class Cyanophyceae; order Desertifilales; family Desertifilaceae; genus Roseofilum; species Roseofilum sp. SBFL. The sequence goes on from NZ_JAGHZH010000025.1 coordinate 57,284, forward strand.
TATTAAACCGCTAAATATTTTACGGCGCAAGGGTGAAGCTTCAACCACACTGATCGACTTTGGCATGGCTCGTAAATTTATGCCTAATTTAGTTCAAGGTCATACCACCTATGTGAGCCGAGGCTTTGCGCCCATCGAACAGTATGACTGGCAATCCTTTCGAGGCCCTTACACCGATGTCTACGCGTTAGCAGCGACCCTCTATGCACTGTTAACCGAAGAAGTGCCAGAGTCGGCAACTAACCGCGATCGCCGCGTGGCTCGCAAGCAAAGCGATCCCCTCATTCCTCCCCAGGACATTAACCCAGTAATTAGCGATCGCATCAATACCGCTATCTTAGCCGGCATGGCCCTCGAACCCGAAGACCGGCCCCAGTCCATCGAACAATGGTTTGATCTATTGGGAATTGTCCTCATTTCCCCTCCTTGGCAAGCCCCCCCTCCCATCAATGATACCGAGCGTAAATGGAGTTCTGCGGTAGGAATGGACTATAGTACTTTAGAACAACTCCTCGCTACTGGAGACTGGCAGGGGGCCGATCGCCAAACCGACCAGATTTTACTCGAAATCAGCGATCGCACCTCCCAAGGTAGCCTCACGGAAGAGGAAGTAAAATACCTCCCGGGTCGAGACTTGCGAACCCTTGACCGCTTATGGGTGCATTATAGTAACGGTCACTTTGGGTTGAGTGTCCAAAACCGCATTTGGCGGTCTTTAGACAAAAACTACGAAGAATTCGGCGATCGCGTCGGTTGGCGATCTCCCGACCACTCATGGTTAGCCTACGCCAAGCTGACCTTTAATCTTGGCGCTCCCCAGGGCCATCTTCCCACTTGGGGAAGACGGGGGCGCTTATGGCCCTACCTAGGATCGCGACTCAAGCGCTGTGGACTATAGCGCTTTGCGCTGGTAATGGGTAATCGGTATCAATCAGTGAATCATTTTTAGATTGCTCACTGATTTACACCGACTCACTGAAATTTCCCAGCGCTATATACACAGAATCAGGAGAATTAACTATGGCATTCATTACTGCTGAATCCACCCTATCCGTTGAAGCTCTGACCTTTGTCAAAGTCAACTACAAAGCTGAACTCGAAGCTCACTTTAATCTATCCGTTTCAGAACTTAGCGATCGTCAAATTGCCGAATTTGCTCTGGAAATTTCCGCCACCATTCCTGCTCTTGGCCAAGCAATTATTTCCGTCGATACTCAAGCACAAGGTAGCATCACCGGTACTCTCGCAAATGGACAAATCCTCATTGGGGCAGGTGGAGAAGATACTCTAGTGGGAGGCAATGGTAACGATGTTCTCATTGGCGGATCTGGAAAATCTAGAAAATCTGGCTCCGGCACTAAAAAATCTGGTTCTGGTGGCGGTTCCGGTGGCGGTTCCGGTGGCGGTTCCGGTAAACTCTCAGGCATCTCTGGAATATCTGGTGCTGACGGAGATGACACCATGAACGGTGGAGATGGCGATGATACTTGCTTTGGTGGAGACGGCAATGACTCCTGCGCTGGCGGTGCAGGCGATGATTCCTGTGTTGGTGGAGATGGCAATGACACCTTAGACGGTGGAGATAATAACGATACCCTCATTGGTGGCGAGGGTAATGACTCCTGTGTTGGTGGCGACGGGGATGACTCCTGTGTTGGTGGCGAGGGTTTGGTATAGACTTCGTCTCCTATGTGGAAGCCTCTGTCGGTGTAGAAATCAACCTCGAAACCGGTATCACAGTGGTGGGTCAATTTGAGAACATTATTTCTGGATTTGAAGGCGCGATTGGTTCTCAGTTTGATGATGTGATTACCGGTGGTGCAGTTGCGGGATTAAGCCTGGAAGCTGGTGGTGGTAGCGATACTTATAAATTGACCGCTGCCAATGCTGTGGGAACCACAATTAAAGATAGTGGCGGTACGGCTGATGTCATTGAGGTTGAAGAGGTTACCCTATCTTTACCTCCACAAGATGAAGATGCCCCACCAGCAACCGGAACTCAGGTTTTACACAATGGTACGGATTTAGTCGTCGATCTCGATAATAATGGTCAGTTTGAGGCGGCAAGCGATTTGGTCATTCAAGACTTCTTCTCCTTAAGGGATGACAAGGAGGCTAAAGAGTAGACTGTATAAGGGATAGAACCTTTAATCCCTTCTGGAAAAATAAGCGCTTATGAGGCTTGGAATCCATCAATTCTTGAGCCAAAGAAGACCAACATTGAAAGGAGTGAA
>NZ_JAGHZH010000026.1:0-47409 GCF_017746885.1 Roseofilum sp. SBFL
ATTTGTTCTCCCAGTTGGGGGGTGCTGATGAAAGGACACAGTTGCAGATGAAGGACTTGGTGCGCGATATTGTCCTGGCTGACCGCCGAGGGGGGATAGCACTTCCTGACAATGAGAGGAGAGAGTGGCCGATTTCCGATCGCCTACTTTATTTAGGATATGGAAGGCTGGATATATATCTATTTTATCACTACACAGGATTATCTATGTTTCATTGCGGATATTATGAGACTTTTCTATGTGAGTTACCTAAGGGCTGACCTATCTTTCTGGAGGGTGTTATGGTGATTTTAGGTGCAAATTAGGTGTAGCAGCGGGCTTTGGTTCCGCCATTCTCGGATGAAACTCTCGGTGTTAAACGCTTTAGAAGAGGGCGAACGACGGGAGTTGAACCCGCGAGTGGCGGAACCACAATCCGCTGCCTTAACCACTTGGCTACGCTCGCCATAAATCCAGACTACATCTCAGCGTAACACAGGTTTAGGTAATTAACCACCCTGAGCAGAAATTTTTTCTAAGAAAAAAGTCGCAATTCTTTGGGAAGCACCAGGTTCGCCCATCCGCCGTCTACCATTGGCATAGATCAATTGTAGGCGGTCAGGATCGTGTAAAAGGTCTTGGAGGGTTTGGGTTACAGCTTGGGGGCTGTTGACTTGTATCACCGATGGGCCGAGGAGTTTGGCTTGCACTTGGGCAAACTGGGGGGTAAATTGGGGGCCTTTTCCGGGGAAAGTCAGGGCTGGTTTACCGAGACCGACAAATTGTTCCGTGGCAGTTCCGGCCATGGCCAGGGCAAAATGGGCTTGTTGTAGACAACAATTATAGGCGTTTTCAGTTAAGAATAATGTGCCATTACTGAGGGTATAGCAGAGTGTTTCTGGAGAAGGCAGAGCTATACCTTCGGGGGGTTCTTTGCGCCGCCATCCAAAAGATTCCAGGATTTGGCCAAAGGTTTCTAAACCTAATCCGGGAGCGATCGCCGCAAACACCCTTATCGGTCGATGCAACCCTGGAAACGGCTTCGGTTCGCCCATAACTTGCTCCACTGCAGTTAATAGCACCTGCCAATTCTCATAGGCTTCTGGAGCGCGGGAACCGGGGAGTAAAACTAATGCCAAGGGTTTCCCTTTTTCCTCTTCTTCGGGTTCCTGCTCCACTGGTAATAAATCATCTATCATTGGATTCCCACAATCAAACACCGGTAACTGCTGCCATTGTTGCAGGGTTTGAGCCGTTAACCGATCCCTGGGAAACACGCCCATACAGCGCCGCCGTGCCATTAACCAGCGCTCCCAAGGCAAATACACCGAACCGGACCAACCCTGGGCGAAACTGGCGGTTAAGGGCCCATTTTCATCCCGAATCCAGTATTCTGACTTGGCTGTCGCTACAAATCCATAAGGTAAACCACTGAGCCAAGCTAACAGTAGGGGTATAATATCTCCAACAGCTAAGACTGCGCCGCCATCTTTTGCCCAGGAGCGAATAGCTTGATACTGTTGCCAAATGAGTTGCAGCATTCCCGCTTTGACATCTTTGGCTAACTGGTGACTCTCCATATATACAAATCCACCAGAGGGCATCGCTTTGACTGGGCCAATCAGAGGAATATCCATGTGCCGATAGGCTTGACCTTCTCCCACCAAGGACAAAGCTGATAATTCTGGGGGATTGGGGGTGGCTCTCAATTGGCGTAAGATGCGAGTGGCGATCGCATCTTCCCCATGGCCATTACTCAAGCACAGGACTCGCATGGTTCAATGAAAAATTAAAAATTGGTTTGATCTTACAATAGCGCCGTCAGCAATGGGGAATAGGGAACGGGAAATAGGACAATTACCCCTCTTCTAAACCTTGAATCCGGTCTTCTTTGCGATCGCGATCCGAAACAATAATCAGCCGATTGTACCTTCTGAAGATTTCCTAATCGATCGCTGCTGCAATGTTGCCTCGGTAATTAAATAATCTCGCTACATAATCTGGCACATGATTAATCTTCCTCAAGGGCACTCTAGGAATCACCTCTACTACACTGGAACTCTCAATAGCATCTGAATCTTTTCCCAGATAGAAGAGTAACATTAACATGGTAATTGCCTAGAATCCTGAGAACACCTTTCAACAGAGGAATGAACAATGAATAATGAACAATTGTCAGAGATAAGGGGCAGGTTCGCTATTCTCCCATTACCCATTACCCGCGCAAAGCGCTATATACTTTTGATTAGCATAGAACCGGAGTAGAGATTAGTCGATCGCCATGCCTGAATCCTTAAGACTTGATGAAGCCGTCGAATTTGCGGAGAACCCAGAACCCCGTTGTCCCTGTGTCCTCTTGCTTGATACCTCTGGTTCCATGCAAGGAGAGAGCCTTGATGCTTTACACGAAGGCTTAGAAACCTTTCGCACTGACCTGAATAAAGATACCTTAGCTGCTCGTCGGGTGGAAGTGGCCATTATCAGTTTTAATAATGAAATCAAGGTAGAACTGGACTTTGTAACTGCCGATCAATTTGAAACCCCCAAACTCAAATCCCAAGGAATGACTTATATGGGGGGTGCAATTAATACAGGTTTGGATTTAATTGAAGCGCGAAAAGCTGAATATCGCGCGAATGGAATTGCCTATTATCGTCCTTGGGTATTTTTAATTACTGATGGCGCACCCCAAGGGGAACCAGAAGAAGTGGTGCAAAAAGCCGCTCAACGCATCCAACAAGCGGAAAATAATAAACAGGTGGCCTTTTTTGCCGTGGGTGTGGAAAATGCTGATTTAGCCCAGTTAAGCGAGATTGTGGTGCGGACTCCCGTAAAATTAAAAGGACTCAATTTCGTGGAAATGTTTCTGTGGCTATCTGCTTCTATGTCTGCTGTTTCCCATTCTAAGATTGACGATCAAGTGGCGCTTCCTCCTCCAGGTTGGGGAACGGTTTAAGGAGTCAAGCAGTGGAGAAAGATAAGATCGCTGGAAATGGAATAAGGTAGAGTAGGAAAAGATCCCCCTAGACCCACCTGAAAAAGAAGGATTTAGGGGGATGAAAATGTATCGGATAAAAGGAGAAAGTGTTGCGAGTAATAATTAATCAGTAAACGGTTTCAAAATTCAGGAGTAATTGAGGCAAGAACCATGAGTAAACCGATCTTTGAATTAGTTGATGAACTGCCCACAGATAATATTACCATTAAGTCGTTACGTGCCCTGGATTTTGTAGTTCCAGGAGAGTGGAATAACTTGGTGGGGTTTGAGAATAGCATCCGCACCATTACCGGAGAGGAAGATCCGGAGATGATCGAAGCGATTGGTAATCGCGCGATCGAACTCTTCAATGATAAAGCTGAAGGCTATCAACGGGCCCTTTGGCTCTATCAAACCGTCAGTGGAGCAGGTCGGGCCTTGGGAGCAGCTTCGTTAGCGAATATGGTTGGTGATAAAATTCCTTTAGTGGGTGGTTTGTTAACTAGCCTGACTCCCAAACCGGGTAAAGCTCAAACGATTGATTTATCCTTAAAGGTTGTGGCGGAATTGCTCGGATTTTGCTCAATTAATGGAATTCCTGGGGATAGTATTGGGGATTTTGTTGGTGCTTTGGGGGATTATAGTGGTGAGTCGTTAATGCGGATGGCGGCCCTGGTTTGTTTTGATGGTTTAATTCCGTTAGGGCCAGACTTTTTAGGTGTAGCTGCGGATTGGATTGGCGGTCTTTCTACGAGTGATTTAGAACAAAATCAGGGATTTCGGGCGATAGAAGATGCAATTCCTGGCGGTGATAAAGAGAGTAAGTTGGGCTTTATTGGTGAATCGTTTGGTTCTGTTTCCAATTGGATGGGTGATTTTGTCAGCGATCGCGGCATTACGCCAACGAATGTAGCCAATAGTCTCCAAAGCTTTGTCGAATTCAGCGATGATAAATTAGACTATTTGGCTGCATTCCTGGATGTGAGTACCAATTATTATGAACATACTGGAATTCAGACCCTAGCCCATCGTTTAATTGAACGTGCAGTTGCCGAAATTTAAGGAAATACAGGGATAGGGAGACACGGCAATAGAATCCTATTCCCTATTCCCTATTCCCCATTCCCTATTCCCCATTCCCTTTCAATCCTCCAACTCACGACGGATATTGAAACAACACCATTCTTTCCGTCGCCAAAGAGTTGCCACCATCCAACCATGTTGTTCTAAAGCATCAGCAACAGGTTTGGCTTGCTCTAAGAGGACACCGCTGATTACTCCCCAGGTGCCGGGTTTAGAGATCGCCTCAAATTTGGGAATCAGATCGATCACGACTTCAGCCAAGATATTACAAAGGATGCCATCAACGGGGGTAGGGAGGGTTTCGATCAGTTCATGGATACTCCCTTGAGCAGCGATCAGGCGATCGCTTCCTAAATGATTGAGTTTGCTATTACCGATTGTCGCTTGAATAGCTAGGGGATGGGTATCAACGGCATAGACTCGATCCGCGCCCAACAATAGAGAGCCAATGGATAAAATGCCTGAACCACACCCAATATCAGCTAAAACTAAGTCTTGGTTTTGTTGGGGGTTACCTAGGCGCATTTCTAACGATTCTAAGCAAAGTTGGGTGGTAGCATGGCCTCCTGTACCAAAGGCAATCCCTGGATCTAAGTATAAGATGTGTCTATCTGGGGCTTCGGGAGGAGATAACCAAGCAGGACAAATGATGAAGCGATCGCCAATAGATTCCGGTTCCCAATGCTTTTTCCAGGTAATTGACCAATCTTCGTCCTCAATTAAGTGCCAGTGAACGCCAGGAACGGGTAGAGAAACAGTAAGGGCATCTTGGCGAAAACCAATAGATAAAGCTGCTAAATCAAGCAATTGGGCTTTTTCTTGGGGTAAGTAGGCTTGCACTAATCGAGCGTTAGCTTTATTTTCGCTGCTGGTTCCTTGACAGCCAAATCGATCTAAACGCCAGAAAATCAGATCTTCTAAGGCTGGATCGCAGAGTATTTGAATTTCCCACCAGTGATTTGCCACAACCCCTAAGCCTCCCTTAACGCCTTTTCCTGCAATGATTTATTCTTGACTTTATCAAAATATGGCGCTTTCCGCTGGGAATGGGGGGTTGGCAATAGGCGTTCCCCGCGTCCCCACGTCCCCGCGTCCTATCCCTTCTCTGTCCATTGTCTTTGGCTTTCGTAGAGAATCAGAGCAGCAGCGATCGCCACATTCAACGATTCTACTCCCTCAGCAATAGGAATACTCACCTGGAGATCGGCTAAGTCGAGCAATTCTGACGATAATCCTGCCCCTTCATTGCCCAATACTACCCAAGTCGGTTGTGTCCAGTTAATATCCCAGTAAGATTGGGGAGCATTAGCAGTTGTAGCGATAATTTGCATGTCCTGTTGACGGCATTGGGCGATAAAGTCGGGTAAACTCGGTTGTATTGCCATGGGAACCTGAAACCACGCGCCCGCGGAAGCTCGTAAGACTTTAGGATGGTCTAAATCGACACTATCTTGGCTGAGGGCGATCGCCTCTAAACCGACGGCGGCACTGGTGCGAAGGATAGTGCCTAAATTACCCGGATCTTGCAGAGTTTCTAGGATCAGTCCTAGTCTATGAAGTCGCGGGGGTAGGGGTTTGGGGGCATCTCGGCGGAGAGTAGCAATTACGCCATCAGGATTGACCGTAGTGGCGATCGCCTTTAACACCTCTGCACTCACTTGCTCCACCCGTTGACAGCACTCTTGCAGTTGCGCTCCTAGCTGGGCATTTTTTTGCCACCATTCGGGAGTATAGGCGGCACTCTCTAAAGCCGCATTCACCTGACAAGCGGCTTCTACCAAATGGGTTCCTTCTAATAAGCATAATTGGGCGATTTTACGCCCCTTGGCTTGATGCAACTTTCGCAATTGCTTCACCCAAGGATTTTGAAGACTGGTTAACATAGCACTTTGCGCTAAGGAATAGGGAATGGGGAATGGGGAATGGGGAATAGGATTGTGGTACATGGCTTTGGGGATTCAATAGCATACTTCATAACAGCACAAAGTGCTATATCTCTAAACGATTTAAGTCTGCCAATGGACTTGGGGGACATCCGTTCGTACCCGAATTTTCCCTTGAGCAATGACAACCTCCACCGTTGCCCGTCGGCGAATGGCATCATAGGGACTATCAGCATCCAGAATAATGATATTCGCCGGTTTACCCACTTCTAAGCCATATAAATTAGATCCATTTAAAGTTTTTGCGCCCCCTGTAGTCACCATATCGTAGCAAGCCTTAATTTCTGGTATCCCCGTCATCTGACAGACATGAACCGCCATATGAGCAACTTCTAACATATTGCCCGTTCCCAGAGTATACCAAGGGTCTTGGATACAATCATGACCGAGGGACACATTTAAGCCATTTTGCCATAACTCTTTGACACGGGTAACGCCGCGCCGTTTGGGATAGGTATCGGTGCGTCCTTGCAGGGTAATATTAATTAAAGGATTGGCAATAAAATTAATCTTCGCCCGTTTCAGCAACCCCATCAGCTTAAAGGCATAAGCATTATTATAGGAGCCGAAAGCCGTTGTATGACTCGCCGTTACTTGGGAACCGAGTCCACTACGAATCGCACAGGCAGCAACCACTTCTAAAAATCGGGCTTGATCGTCATCAATTTCATCGCAGTGAATATCGATTAATTTATGGTACTGTTGCGCCAGTTCAAAGATGCGATGAACGGATTTTACCCCATCTTCACGGGTAAATTCATAATGAGGAATTCCCCCAACCGCATCTGCACCCAATTGCAGCGCAGTTTCTAAAAGCTGTTCGTTTTGGGGTTGTCCGTAAATGCCATCTTGGGGAAAGGCAACGACTTGCAGCGTTAGCCAGTCTTTTATCTGCTCTCGCAAGTCCAATAAGGCTTTTAAGGCAATCAAGTTAGGTTCGCTCACATCAGCATGGGTGCGTACCCAAAGGACTCCTTGTGCGGCTTGCTGCTTGAGCGCTTTTAAGGCTCTTTCTTGAACTTCTTCGTAACTTAAGGATTGCTTGCGATCGCCCCAAATGGCAATCCCTTCAAACAGGGTTCCGCTCTCATTCCAGCGCGGATCTCCCGCAGTCAGAGCAGAATCGAGATGAATATGGGACTCCACAAACGGAGGACTGATCAACTTATCCTTTACCCATAATTCCTGTTGACTGGGAGCATTGATTTCTGGGGCAATAGCCGCAATATGACTGCCGGAAATTGCCAGATCCAGGCGATCGCCGTCTGGAAAACGCCCCCCTTTAATCACTAAATCATACATACTTTCAACTCACCCATTACCAATTACCAATTACCAGCGCGTTTCATGTCCGCGAAGCGGAAAGCGCTATAAGATAGATCGATATGCCCCGCCCAACCTATGTTATGAGATATTGCCTCAACCCGGACTGCAAGCAACCTAAAAATTCTGACAGCAATACAGTTTGTCAAAGCTGTCGAAGTGCCCTGTTGCTCAAAGACCGGTATAAAGCGCTCAAATGTATTGGTCAAGGGGGTTTTGGGCGCACGTTTCTGGGGATCGATCTCGATAAACCTTCCCAACCCTATTGTGTTATCAAGCAGTTTTTTCCCCAAGCCCAGGGAACCAACAATGTGCAAAAGGCAACCCAATTGTTTGAACAAGAGGCAGTACGACTAGACGATCTGGGACAACATGCCCAAATTCCGGCTCTCTATGCCCACTTTACCCAAGATTCTCGGCAATATCTGGTACAAGAATTCATTGATGGGCAAAATTTAAGCCAGGTTCTAGAACAAACGGGACGATTTAATGAGAACCAAATCCGCGATTTACTCTATAATCTTCTGCCGGTTTTAGATTTTATCCATCATCACCATATCATTCATCGAGATATTAAACCAGAAAATATCCTTTTGCGTGAAAATGGACAACTGGTTTTAGTGGATTTTGGTGCGGCGAAATATGCCACATCAACAGCTTTGTTAAAAACGGGAACAACGATTGGCACGCCGGAATATTTAGCGCCAGAACAAGGGCGGGGACGGGCCGTTTTTTCTAGCGATTTGTATAGTTTAGGGGTAACTTGTCTGCATATGCTGACTGGAAAGTCACCGTTTGAGCTATTTGATATTCATGAGGATACTTGGATTTGGCGGCAGAATTTGGACGATAATCCAATTAGTGAACCCCTAGCAACAATTATCGATCGCCTCATCGCCGATGCCATTAATCATCGCTATCATTCTGCCCAAGAGGTTCTCAAGGATTTGCAAGGTTTGCCGACTCTGGATTGTCGGGTTAATCAGCCCACAGCAACGATAAAACCAGTCGTGTCAGCCTTAGCGTCTCAGTTCCCTTCCATTCCTTCATCGGATCGATGGCAGTGCGTGCATACTCTCAGTGGTCATACGCAATGGGTGGGCGCAGTAGCGATACATCCAAATGCCAGGGTAATTGCCAGTGGCTCGGAAGACCAAACGGTCCGCTTCTGGGATGGGGTGACGGGAGAGCATGAGGGAACCCTCCGCCGTCATGCTTTATACGTGAATGCGGTGGCGTTTAGTCCCAATGGTCAGTTTTTAGCCAGTGGGGGAGACGATCGCGCGATCTATGTATGGGATTTGCAACAAGGGGAATGGGGAGCGCAGTTGGGAGAGAGTCATGTAGGGGATCAGAGAAGTTATGGAGACGCGATTAATGCGATCGCCTGGAATCCTCAAGGAACGCTGTTGGCAAGTGCCAGTAAAGACCGCACCGTAAAGGTTTGGCAACTTGACCCCACCGATCCTTGCTACGGAGAAGCGATCTATACTCTCACCGGTCATTTAGCCTCCGTGCGAGCGGTGAGTTTTAGCCCCGATGGGCAAATTATTGCCAGTGGCAGTGATGATAATAGTATTAAACTGTGGCATGTTGGGCGGGAAGTTGAGTTTGCAACTCTCGGAGATTTGGCTTCCCGCTTAAAGATTGTCAACGCCTTAGCCTTTAGTCCCGATGGAAATATTCTCGCCAGTGGGGGTTGGGATAATTTGGTGAAACTGTGGGATTTTGAGACGGGGAAAACGGTGCAGATATTTGAGGGACATCAGGATTATGTGCGATCGCTTGCTTTTAGTCCCGATGGTCAATTTTTGGTCAGTAGCAGTGACGATCGCACTCTGAAAATTTGGCAAGTACAAACAGCTACTTTATTAACCACCTTAGACGGTCATCAAAATTCCGTCAATAGCGTTGCTTGGAGTGCCAATGGTCAATTTATTGTCAGTGCAAGTGCGGATAAAACCTTGAAGGTTTGGCAAGGAGAAGCCCATCAACCCAAAATTCAAGATCGAACCGTGCAACAGATCCCTCGCTCTGCTCCCGTTGCTCCTCGCCAACCCAAACGCCCCGTATATCGCCCTTCTGTCCATCAACCTTGGCTTGACTGAAAGGAAATGGGGACTTTAACATTGACTGTAAAATTATCCTGTGGAGCCAGAAACCGGGTTTCTTGCAACTCTGCTTGGTTATTCCATATCTGTGTAGAAACCCGGTTTCTTTGCCCTCACCAATGCGATCGCAAAGCGATGCGTAGCATTATCGCGCTACCATAAGAAAGATTGATCTCGTACAGAAGAAATGACACCATCAGAATTATGTGATCGCATCCTAGCATTGCCGTAGGCGTTAGCGGAGCTTTCCGAAGGAATCGCTGGCATCTAGTCCAGGCTATCCTTAATTCCATTCAAGCAGAAACCACTGGCGCGGCGATCGCGATGAAGGGTCTGTTTTAGCAGAATCAGGGTTTTCCGATTATTTGTCTCATTTACAAGACTATGAAGAGCGTTTAGCTCGTGGGGAAATTCAATGACGATCGCTACTTAGCGGAGTTAGACGTAGCTTTGTCTACAATATTGGGGTTGTAGATAGGCGCGATCGCCACCCACCCGCTTTCTCACAGATCCCCCCATTATTAATTGTTCATTGTTAATTGTTCATTGTTCATTATTAATCGTAGGGGCGGGTTATACCCAAATCTAGAACACCAAACCACCAATCCTCTAAACCCGCCCCCACCCACCGGAAACCCAAGCCACCAACCCAGAAGCATTGTTTCGGCTATCGCCGAGATGAAAATTGTTCATTGTTAATTGACCTATGGATGCAGACGATCTATTCAACCAAGGGATAGAGCAATTCAAAAAAAGCCAGTTTCGGGAAGCTCTTGCCTCCTGGGAACAGGCGCTCGCCCTCTATCGGAAAATCAGCGATGTTCAGAAAGTGGCTTCTACCTTGGGAAATTTAGGTAGCGTCTATGATATATTAGGGCAATCTCAAAGAGCAATAGACTATTATGAGCTAGAGTTAACCATATCTCAGGAAATTGGCGATCGCCAGGGAGAGGCTAATGCTCTGGGTAACATTGGCACTACTTACCAATCATTGGGACAATATCAGCAAGCACTTGACTATTATCAAAAGTCGTTAAAGATTGAACGGGATATTCAAAATCTCCAAGGAGAGGCAATTTCCCTTGGCAATCTAGGTACTTTGTATGAGGAATTAGGACAATATGAAAAAGGTAGAAGCTACTACCAGCAGGCTCTAAAGATAAAGAGAGAAATCGGCGATCTCCAAGGAGAAGCTTATTCATTAGGAAATATTGGTAATGCCTACCATGCACTAGGGCAACACGAAATCGCTATAGGCTACCACCAGCAATCTAGAAAAATAAAAAGAGCACTTGGAGATCGCCAAGGAGAAGCTTCTTCTCTGGGAAATATTGGTCTCGCTTACTATTCCTTAGAACAATATCAAACCGCCATAGAATACCATCAAAACTGTCTAGACATAGCTAAGGAGATTGGCGATCGCAAGGGACAAATTTCTTCTCTAGGGAACTTGGCTAATGGCTATTATTTATTAGGGCAATATCGAGAAGCTTTTTATTGTTACTGGCAGCAGTCCAATCTAGCTATGGCAATTGGTCATCTTGCACTGGTATGGACTTCTATGAGTAACTTAGGTACGCTTTTCGGAAAAACTCAAGATCCGGAAATTTTATCCCTAGGTGAGAGAGGTATGCGAATAGCGATGAAAGCTTGTGAGATTTTGCGCACGGACTTAGAAGATCGCAACCAAGTATCTCTCTTTGAAACCCAAATAAGAACTTACTGTAACTTACAGAAAGTCCTTATTGCCCAAGATAAACCCATCGAAGCCCTAGAAATCTCCGAACGCGGGCGCACCCGTGCCTTTATCAACCTCCTCAGACAGCGCTTCCCGGAAGAGAGCAACCCTTACATCAGCGCCCCTCAAATTCGCCAAGTTGCCCAAACTCAAAACGCTACCCTAGTCGAATACTCCATCGTTACCGAAGAACTCTATATCTGGGTCATCCAACCCACCGGAAACATTGAGTTTCGCCGCTCTCCCATTACTGGATCGGAACTCGACGACCTGGAAAACTTAATTTTACGGGCACGAGCTTCCATTGGTATCAAAGAAAAAGACAAAAATGGCCAAACCCCAAAGCTAAACCCAGAAGAGACACCCCACGAGGGCTACTTGAAATATCTCTACAATATCCTCATCGCCCCCATTACCGACCTCTTGCCTGCCGATCCCGAAGCGCGGGCGATCTTCATTCCCCACTATGCCCTCTATTTGGTTCCCTTCGCCGCCTTACAGAACCCCCAAGGGCGCTATCTGATCGAAGACCATACCCTCCTCACGGCTCCCTCCATCCAAGTCCTAGAGACCACTCACGCCCAACAGCAGCGACAGAACCAAACCCACAAAAAAGCCTTGGTGGTGGCAGAACCCACTCTGCACCCCAAGTTTCAGGATGAACCCTATAAACTCAATCCCTACGACTACATGAAAGAAGCAGGGGAGAGCATCGCCGCTATCTTAAACACCACTGCTATTACTGGCTATAGAGCGACCAAAGTTGCCGTGATTAACCGACTGCTCCAAGTAGACACGCGCACCGTTCACATTTTCGCCCATGCCTTACAAGAATTAGACCCCCTAGACCGCAAGCCAGACTTAGAAACCGATATCCCTGGCGTAATTATCTTAGCCCCCGATGGTGACGATGATGGAGCCTTGTATGCGGAAGAAATTCTCGATTTAGACTTAAATTCAGAAATTGTTGTCCTCAGCGCCTGTAGCACCGGCAAAGGTAAAATTACCGGCGACGGCATTATCGGCCTATCGCGCTGTTTCATTCTCGCCGGAGTTCCCAGTCTCGTCGTCTCCCTCTGGAACATCGGCGCACCCGCCGCCAAAGTCCTGATGACGGAATTTTACCAAAACCTCGCCAACCGCAAAAACCGCGCCGCCGCCCTCCGTCATGCTATGCTCAACACCAAAACCCGGTTTCCCAAACCCGAATCTTGGTCGGGGTTCACTCTCATCGGCGAAACCCACCCCCTCACCCTAACCACCCAACAGATAGAAGAGGCCTTACGCACCATGTCCATCCCCGAAAATGCCACCCCCGAAGCCATTGTCAAAGCCTTCACCGACCTATTCGATTACTACGAACCCGAATTTTTAACCCAAATTCAAGGCTTAGACCTGCAACCCACGGACAGCATCGCAACCCTAGCGGCCAAAATCAAAACCTGGTGCAAAACCCATCCCAACGTGGAAGAAAACATCGAAAACGACCTCAGCCAAATGGGCCCCAACGATGCCAACGACGAAGAAGAAACCCCGGAAGAAGTCGTCAAAAGAGCCTATGAAAAATACCTAGAAAACCTCAACCGCTTGGGCCAAACCAACGAGAAACAACAGTAGCGAACCCAGGTAGCAACCCAGAAACCCGGTTTCTTAACCGGGAATGAGGGCGGGTTTAGGGAAGATATTTGTGGGTATTCTAGATTTTGGTCAAACCCGCCCCTACAGGAAATCATCATCAATTTAAAAATGTTTGACATCCAAAACCCTATTTTCACCCTCTACGCTTTCCACTTTTGGTCAGACTTTGACCAAGGCTATCAAATGCCCGCCAAAAATGCCGAGGCACTCTGGGAAACCTTCGCCACAACGGTTGCCACTACCTTCAACAGTGAAGACTTAAAAAACTTCCGCGCCAACCTGCATCCCGTTCAAGAAAATGAACCCTGGCAAGACCTGATCAAAGGACAACGCAAACTCAAGTTAAGCCAAATTCCCTTGACTCAAACCCTGCAAGCAAAAGGAGCATTTCACGCGGAAAAATTGCAAGATGTCTATCTAGCCGAACTGACTCTCTTTTTAGATAAACGTAACTGCAAAATACCGCTTTTTTGTCACCAAATCAATGGTTTTAATCCCAATAATATTCTTTCTTATTCTACCCTAAATCCCTCGTTAGGTCAAAGCTTTTTACTCTATGCCGAACCCAGTAAACCCATTGCCCTGAAAGACTATCGCGCCCTAGCTGATGATTGTGTAACCGGCTTATTTCCCGATCGCCCCACAGAAATGATCCCCCGTCCGCTACAGACCCGTCAAGGCCAACTGTTCGGTAGCCCCTTATTCCTGTACGAAGCGGAAAATACTTATATTTTAGTCTGGCTCAAGTTCAAAGAAAATAGCTTATCTTCTTTTAGCAATAGTTTTAACCAATCCCTCAAACAACTGCTCTGCTTTCGCCATAAAATCTTCTTCACCACCCAACAGTCGAAACAATACTACCAAGAAGCGCAAAAGCTGGCCAACGAGCTAGAGCAACAAATTCCTCGGTTTAGCCAAATCGAGAAAGAAACGGATGACGAAAAACGGTTACAAGAGTTAAAACGATTACTCAAAGACATCCGCAAACGGGGATTTGATTATAGCAAAACCCTGCGCCTTTTGCGGGAGTGCTACAACACCACGGACACCAATATCAAGAATTTTCAAAAGGCATTTACTGAGATTAACCAAGCTAAATGGACTGATGATCATTTCCCCTTCTGGGATGCTTTTCTCGACTTAGCGAAAAACACTTATCTGCAACAAATCGAAACCGATTTAAATTACTTGCTCGCGGGTCAAAATCTGTTTCAAGAAATGATTGCCACGATTCGCGGTATGTTAGAAATCGAGCAAATTGAAGCCGATCGATCGCTACAAAACCAGATTCAGAAGAGCAGCAAACAAGAAGCCATCAGTAACTACAACTTAAATATTACCATTTGGGCTGTTGGTACAGGCATGGCTACTGCCGGTGTGATCGCCACAAGCTACGCTCTCATTACACCAGAAAACCCCGTACTCATGCCGTGGGATGCTCATGCTACTACGGTGCATCCCTTTGTAGAATTGGTGTTTTGGAGTCTCGCAGTGGGGTTAGTGTTGGGGATTTTTCTCGTAACCTCCTTCTTGCAATGGATACCGCAAAACGAAAATGATCGCCAAAAAGCAAAAACCCCAGATGATCGATAAAATAGCGATCGCCGTTGATTCGTTTTAGAATCAGACATTGCTGTAGGGGCGAACGTTTTTAATTGATAATAGGGAATCATAATGGAGAAATCAATACTCGGTGATCGCGATGTGGAAAGGATTTTGGCGCTCTTTGATCGGTTGGATTAGGGGATTATGGAGACGGTTGTTGGGAAATCAAGGGAGTTCCGGAACAATCCCCCCCCAAGAGCAAGATCGTCCAACTCCGCTCGATCGCACGGGATATGAGTTTGTGTTTATGCAACTATTAGAAGGAGTCGATCGGGGATGGCAAACTGTTCAGATGCAGGAGTATTTAAATAAGTTATCCGATCGCACCACCGAAGAAGGATGGATCAATTGGTTAGGGGAATTTGGCGATCGTCTCTTAGAAAATCCGCTTCCCAACCACCAACTGGCTTCCCGAATGTTGAGATTGGGGGAAATTGAGCTGGGAGTAATCGGTCAAAAGGCAACTCAAGTGGGACGACTCGCTTTGCAAAAAACCTTTACCCCGGAAACAGCACAACCGATGACAACTGAGGCTCAAGAGCTATTTTATCAAGGCAATAGTTTATATGAACAGCAACACTATATCAAGGCTTTGCAAGTTTGGGATCGGGCGTTAGAGGTGAAAGCCGATTTTTATCAAGTTTGGACGAATCGGGGGGTAGCACTCAATCAGCTTAAACGATATGAGGAGGCATTAGCCAGTTACGATCAGGCTTTAGTCATTAAATCGGATTATGACATAGCCTGGAGTAATCGCGGAGTGTCCCTAAGAAATTTAGGCCGCTATCAGGAAGCATTAGAGAGTTATGAACAAGCCTTGAAGTTACAACCGAATGCCTTTGATCCTTGGCTGAATCGGGGAACCGTATTAAGTGGATTTGACCGATTTGAGGAAGCTCTGCAAAGTTTTGAGAAAGCGACAGAAATTCGGCCACAATCGTTTCAAGGCTGGTTGGGACAAGCACGGATTTTAAACACGCTTAAGCGCTATGAGCAGGCGATCGGCGCTTGGGATGAAGTGATTGCCAGAAATGAGACATTAGCTGATGCTTGGCAAAAGAAGGCAATTGCATTATATGCTCTAGAACGGTATGAGGAGACCCTGACTTGTTGCGATCGGGCGTTGCAACTCGAACCGGAACATCTGGAAACCATTTCCTATTGGAGTAAGGCTCAAGCACGATTAAGTGGTTTAGCCGCTCAAGAACGGGAGAGCCAGAACCCGGAAAACCCCTTAGAATCTGAACCAGAATCACCCTAATTGAACCATTGGTTTGAAAAGTCTGTATGCAACCCCCATCCTCTCCCTCTTCCTCCTTATCCGTCAATCAACTCCAGGAGCAAATCCATACCCTGAACCGCGATCGCCTGAAACTGTTAAAGAAAATAGAAAAGCAACAACAGAAAATCGATGATTTTGAACAAGAGCAAGAGCAGATTCTTCCTAAAGTGGCTCAGAACCTAGAGCCAATCTCAACAGAAATCGATCGGGTTGACCAACAAATTCATGAGTTATTTGAAGATATCTTCAGAACCCGTGGCTTAAGTCGTAAAAAAACGCAAAAAGTTCTGTTTATTTACGAAAGTATCCAAAAAATGGGTTGGATTAGCAATCGGCTCCGAACCGAAGAGTCCATAGACGAACCCATGCAAGACGATCGAGAGAACATCCCTTGGCAAAATGTCAAACATCAGGATTTAAGTCAAGTTCGCCAAAAATTTTTGCAACTTGCGTCGGTTTTCCATCCGGATAAAGTCAGCCATCATCAAGACCGGGATTATTACACGGAAGTCATGAAAGAAGTTAACCAAGCTTATCAAGCTGGAGACTTAGCTCAGTTAATCCAAATTGAAGCGCAGTACCATCACAGGGAAATTAGGGCAATCGACCAAGATGATAACCTGGATTTAAACCAACAGGTCAATCGATTGAAACAAGAAAACCAAATCCTGAAAAGACAGTACCAGGCTCTCAAAGAGGATTGGAAAGTTCAGCGCCACACCCCAGAAGCAAAAGTTGTCAAAACCTATCACTCTCTGCGGGAAAAAGGAATAAATCCGATTGCCCATATGAAACAAAAAAGCAACTCTCGTCTAGAAAAGCTAGAAGATATTCGATATTTTGTCAAACGATTTCGGGATAGAAAAATAAGTACTCAAGAATTCTTGAATGAACGGAATCCATCTAAAGAGATCGCTAAATTTGTCAAAGGGTTGTTTAGCTCTTCTTCTTTCTTTAGTAAAAACTAGAGTCATTCCCCGCATTGGCGGAGCTTGCACAAAGTGAGAAGTCCCTCCCAAAGGATTCTCTTTTCTATCGAATACAACTTGAAGGCTTAGATCCTAAGCAATCTAAGCTATTGCCTATTCCCTACCGCAAACTACCACATCACTATAATACAATATTAATCTTGAATTTTAGACTAAACGCTGATGATTGAACCTCCTAATCCTAACCCAGAAACCCAAGAAAGCGAGATAGACCCAACTGCCTATCGCTTTAGTTGGCGTTATTTTCCCCTGGGCGCTCAGATCCTCTCTATTGCCTTTGGAGCCTTAGTTTTAGTGCCCATTTTAACCGGATTGAATCCGAATGTTGCCCTATTGACGGCTGGTTTGGGAACCTTGGTTTTTCAATGGGTAACTGGAGGAAAAGTGCCGGTTTTTTTAGCTTCTTCTTTTGCCTTCATTGCCCCGATTCAACTGGGAGTAGAAAAGTATGGGTTACCTGAAACGTTATCGGGATTAATGACTGCTGGTGTCGTTTATTTGCTCTTGAGTTTATTAATTGTATGGCGCGGTTCTGGATTTTTGTTACGGCTGTTACCACCCATTGTTACGGGGCCGGTAATTATGGTGATTGGATTATCTCTTGCCCCCATTGCTATTCAGATGGCATCGAATGCGGGTGAAGGATACAGTGAAGGAGCCGCTCTAGCTGTTTCTGGAAGTGCTTTACTGGCCACATTATTAACTGTCTTATTCAGTCGAGGATGGTTAAGATTAGTGCCTATTTTAACCGGTTTATTCGTCGGTTATATCGTGGCATTTCCATTAGGAATGGTCGATCTAACAACCATCGCTCAAGCCCCTTGGTTTGCGCTGCCGGAATATACCTTACCTAAATTCCATTTACCGTCCATTCTCTTTATTGTACCCGTGGCGATCGCCCCTGCCATCGAACACTTTGGTGATATCCTAGCTATCAGCGCTGTCTCTCAAAAAGACTACTTTCGAGATCCTGGCATTCATCGCACCCTACTCGGAGATGGTCTCGCTACCAGTCTAGCAGCTTGTTTGGGAGGTCCGCCTAATACCACCTACTCAGAAGTTACGGGAGCTGTTGCCTTAATTAAAATCTTTAATGCCGGTATCATGACTTGGGCTGCAATTTTGGCCATTGTACTCGCCTTTGTGGGTAAACTGGGGGCCTTTTTGCGCTCCATCCCCGTACCGGCTATGGGGGGAATTCTGGTGATTTTATTTGGGACAATTGTGGTAGTGGGGATGAATAGTCTGGTTCGCTCTAGAGAAGATTTAATGAAACCTCGAAATTTGGCGATCGCTTCGATTATCCTAGTTTTTGGAGTGGGTGGACTAAGCATAAAAGCCGGAGAATTTGCCCTAGAAGGAATTGGTTTATCCGGTATCTTTGGAGTCCTGATGAATTGGCTCTTACCCGAATCTGGTGAAAATCAGGGGGATCATTCATAGAAATCTGTCGGGGCAAAAGTCAAGAGTTTTTGCCCCGACTTAAAGGGCGGCTACGGCTTCCCCAATTCGCTCTAGGGCAAGCTGGAGTTGCTCTAAAGAGGTGGCATAGGAGAGACGTAAATAACCTTCCCCATGGTTTCCAAAGGCGTTTCCGGGTAAGAGGGCAACCCCCGCTTGATTTAAGAGATAATCGGCTAAGGCTTGAGAGTTTAAGGGCAATTCTTTGATATTGGGAAACACATAAAATGCGCCCGGTGGAATGAGACAGTGGATACCAGGAATTTCATTGAGTCGAGCAACGAGAATATCGCGGCGATATTGGAAGGCTTTGACCATTTCTTGTACGGGTTCTTGGGAACCTTGCAACGCTGCGATACCGGCTTTTTGGATAAAGGTACAAGTACAAGAATTGGAGTTGAGCATTAATAATGCTAAGGCGCTGATTAAATGTTGGGGAATCACGCCATACCCTAAACGCCATCCCGTCATGGAATAGGTTTTAGAAAAGCCATCGACTAAGAGGGTTCGATCTTCCATTCCGGGTAGACTGAGCAAACTATAGTGAGGATGGTCATATAACAGGCGAGAATAGATTTCGTCAGCTAGGATATAAAAATTATGTTTAATGGCTAAATAGGCGATCGCTTCTAAATCGGCTAGAGGTAAAAATCCTCCTGTGGGGTTATGGGGGGAGTTCAAGATCAATAACTTAGTTTTGTCCGAAATCAGCCGCTCTAAGTCTTCCACGCGAAAGCTAAATTCCCGCTCTTCCACTAAGGGTAAGGGAATAGGACGACCTTGGGCAAACTGAATCACGGAGCGATAGGTGGGAAAACCGGGATCGGGATAGATGACTTCATCCCCAGGATTCACTACTGCCAGAATACCGAAAAAGAGTAGGGGTTTGGCTCCTGGAGTGACGATAATGCGATCGCCCCCTACCTGAATCTTCCGGGTTTCGCTAACATGAGCGGCGATCGCCTCTCGCAGTTCTGGCAACCCTAACGTTAAACTATAGCCGGTATAGCCCTGGGCGATCGCCTCCGTTGCAGCTTGGCAAATATGAGAGGGGGTAGGAAAGTCAGGTTGACCAATTTCTAAGTGAATAATATCGCGTCCTTGCGCTTCTAAGGCTTTTGCTTTAGCTAAAACTTCAAACGCAGATTCTGATAACAATCCCTCGATGCGCTCTGCTTGATTCATGAACCGATCTCCTAAATTATGGTTTTTCCTATTCCCTATTCCCTACTTGCCCTCAGATCATATCCTGATCTCGATCAAAAACTCCGTATCAAGGAATAGCGCAGTTCTTGAGAACCTTTAAGTTTTGGACTCCGTTGGATAATGAATGGGAGTGGATGCTATGCGGATGTCAACCGTTGCCCTTGTTACATTAGCGACTTTAATCGCGCCAGAATTTCGGTCTTCGTCCGATCTAAAGCAATCTCCAATTCAACCGATAGGAGATACTGGAAAAACGGAAAAACCGGATTTAGATCCTAAGTTTATTGATTCGATTGTGCAACAGGTGATGCCGGTTGCTCTGGCTTCTATTAGTCCTCCAGAAATTGTTCTTCCGGTAGTAGAATCTACGGATCAACCTTTCGATCGCACGTCCCTATCTCAAGAAGATATTCAGCACCTGAAAACCATGATTTCCCAGGTGGTTGATACCTCTATTGCTCAGGAAAATTTAGCCTTAGTTGGACGGGACGATCGCCTGCCGAAAATTGAGGGAACGATTACCGTCTTAAATTTATTGATGGTATTGATCGTCAGTATGCCCGTTATGGCAATGATTTTATTTTGGTTCATTCGAGGTTGGGTGGTTCAAGATTTAGTCAAACTGATCCATTCCCAATTAGAAGGATTTAGCGATTTAGATCGCGATTTAAAGGATTATCATTTAAAAGCCGATGATTGGATGGGCGAGTTATACCGTCATCTGAATTTATATAAACAACATATTCGTGATGAGTTAACCACGGTTCATGAACAGTCCCAGCAATCTCAGATTTCCCTAGAGGAACTCGATAAAATCAAGCGCCAAATGATGCGTCAATTTCAGGAGATGTTGACGGAAACGAAAGCGGAAAAAGAGAGTTTATTCCAGGAAATGTCCCAAACACGCCCATCCCAAATGGTGGAGGCTCTGCCGGTGAATTTGTCGTCTGAAGTGCCTGATTTTTCGCCTCCTCAGTTAAATCGGAGTCTAGTTCCAGATTCAACTCATCTGCAGTCTGTGGTAAGTCCGGAAGAGTTGACGAGGGAAGATTATGTCAGGCAAGCCCAGCAATTAACCCAAGTTCATCGTTATGAGGATGCGATCGCGGCTTATCATAAAGCTTTGGAATGGCTGCCAGATTCCTATGAAACCTGGTTGGCGATCGGTCGATTATATGTTAAGCAAAATAATTATTATCGCGCTCTAGAAGCCTATCAAAAAGCCATTGATATTGATGAGAGTCGGGATGAAGGATGGTATAATTTAGGCAATACTCTCAGTAAATTAGAGAACTATCTCCGCGCTCTCACTGCTTACGATCGCGCCCTGTCGATTTATCCGGGACGCTATGAAGCCTGGTATAATCAAGGGAGTGCTTTTGCTAAGTTAGGACGTTATGTGGAGGCGATCGACTCCTACGATCGCGCCTTGATTCTTAATCCCCAAAGTTGGGAAGCTTGGTATCATCGCGGCAATTTATTGGGATGGATAGGAGAGTATGAAAAAGCGATCCTTTCCTATGATAAATCGGTCAATCTCCATTCTCAGAATAGCGAGCCTTGGTACAAACAGGGTTTAGCCTTAGCCAAATTGAATCGCCATCAGGAAGCCCTAGCCTGTTATGATATCGCTTTGTCTTTAGGTAAACAAGGAGAAGGTTTATGGCGCAACCGTGGAGCTACCCTGGAAGGTTTAAATCGATATGAGGAGGCGATCGCGTCCTACGAACAAGCCTTAGCCCTTAAACCAGAAATGTTAGATTTATGGTTCAGAATTGCCCATCTTTTAGATTGCCTCAATCGCCCAGAAAAAGCCCTAAAAACCTACAATCATATTTTGTCGATCCAACCCAATCATCCAGAAGCCTTAAAACTCAAAGGCAACATTTTAGTTGAGTTTCACCACTATCAAGAAGCCATTGATTCGTTTACTGAAGCTCTGGAAGCGCAAAAAACGGGAACTTGTGCGGTGCAAGTGGTTAGTCGATGATTGCGATCGCTCAACTCTCCAAACCGATAATTGGGCGATCGGGAAGCCGAATCATGCTTCCCTTGGTTAGTGGATGTAAAAACACCTCTCTTAAGACAAGACATCAGGTATAGGGAACGGGTAGGGTTTAGAAAGCGAGCTTCTGCCAGAAACCCGCTTTCTAGCGTTTATCTATTACCAGCGCGTAGCGCTCTACTTCAAGAACCACTGACTGGGACGATAGGGATAAGCCCAGTAATAGTCATAGGATTTAGCGGTAAATTCCTTGAAATTACCTAAATCATTGCGATGGTAAACGGGTTCGGCTGGATTCCCCACGGTGCCGATAAATAGGAGATCGGATTGCAGTAAATCGACGATTTCCTTACCAAGTTGATTGGATTCTTCAGTACCTAAAGTGTACTTTTGATACTCAATGGACTTTCGATCCAACTCGGTTACCCATTCCGGAGGTTCTAAGCCTTCAGCGCCGTTAGTCTCAATATATTTAGCCCAGAGATGACCGTTGCTGAGGCTAAAATAATCGCCAAAGGGGGGGAAGAAGGGTTCCCGCGAACCCGCTACAAACGCTGAGGTATAGGCTTTCGTCCAGGTCATGATATCCAAGTCATTTGACGCTTGACTGGCGCGATACTCATCGGAGGTGACTTCTTTGAGCTGCATATTGATACCCACATCATCCAGATATTGGACAAACAGTTCGTGGAGTTTAACAGCTCCGCCTTGGGTGGCAAATTGTAAATTAATTACCAAAGGCTGCCCGTCTAGGCGATCGCGTTTTCCATCCCCATTAGCATCCACTAACCCCATCTCATCAAGCAGTTCATTGGCTTTATCCGGGTCATACTCAATTAAATAGGTTTTTTGCTCCTCCGTGATAAAATCCACCGTATTCGGGTCAATGGCAGTATATTGGGCGGGAGTGGCTAACCCAAAATACACTAACTCGTTCATCTCCTCACGATTCATAGCATGACTGACGGCTTGACGGAAGCGCAGATCGTCAAAAATCTCTCGCAAGCCTTCATCCTTGTGGTTAACATTAAAGGAGTAAACCACCATAGATTCCCCTACAGTGGGAACGGGACTGACAGTATAATTCCCTTTACTTTCATTTTGTTGCAATACGGGCAAATCTTCAGCAAATACAGCTTGAGATTTATACACCACTTCCCCATTGGAGAGTTTCAAGTTCTGGACTTCCTTCTCTGGAACATACACCTCATCAATCCTGCTGATATAGGGGAGTTGTTGTCCCGTGGTATCAACTTGATAGAAATAGGGATTAGCCACCAAACGCCGACCTTCTGCGGTATCGGCAATGACAATATGGGATTCTAAGGTCGGCATTACTGCTCGCTCTAAGCTATTGGCTTTAGCTGTATCTTTGAGCAGAGGAGAGGGGACATCTTTCCAGTCACTGCTGCCATAGTAGAAGTTGAACGCTTCATCCCAGCTTTCAAAGCCATCATCTTTGGCGTTCTTCTCGGCATTTGAGTCAACATCGGGGTGGTATTTACCTAAGAAATGTTTGGGTAGAAACGGTTGAGCGTAGTCGGTGGCAAATAAGGAGGTTAAACCGGGTTTGGCTTGGGAGAGGGTAAAAGTGACTGTGGTGGGATTAACCGCTTCTACTTCCATGGGTTGGCCGTTGACGAGGAAGCGATCGGGGATACCATTCGAGTATAGGGTTTTATTGGCCAGGACGTTGTTATACCAAAAGACAATATCTTCTGCCGTGAAGGGTTCGCCATCGGACCACTTGTGTCCTTCTCGTAGATAAACCGTGAGAATGGTGTAATCATCGTTCCATTCAAAGTCGCGAGCGATATTGGGAACTAAGGTTTTTAGGTCGTCGGAATAGCGGAAGAGGTTTACATGGCGAGTAGAGAGCAGGTCGGAAGTTCCAGATTCTGTGGCTTTGGAGAGTCCAGCGAGGATGCCCCCATATTGACCAATTTCTTCGTAGGGAACTACAACTAATGGCTCGTTGGGGATTCTTTCATCTATGGGGGGGAGGTCAGTGTTGCCTTGAATTTCCCCATTGAGATCCTCAATTTCTGGGTTAGCGACGAAAGCCATCTCACACCCCGTTTCGGCTTCATAGTTCTGTAGGTCGTATTGCTGGGGATATTTGCCTTCACCAATGCCTTGGGTATCAGCGAGGGTAATGGCAGGACAACTGCCTTCAGCTCTGGTTGCGGTAGTCCCTGCAGTCGTTGTTGTTTCGACGTTAGAAGCACAGGCAGCGAGTCCGGCGATCGCCACTACTAAAGCAGAATGAGTGACTTTTGTGGCTCTAGAACTCAATGGTGGATTGAATCGATAATGCATGAGGTTCTCCTGAAAGTAGGAATAATCAAATCGGTTTAAGAAGCGGTGAGGGATAAAGCTTGTTCAGATTTGAGCATCGCTGGTGCGGGTGAGATTCCCAATAGAGTGCAGATTAAAGGGGCGATCGCCAATTGGGATATCGGCTCGGTTGCCTCCCCATTCGAGTCAGTGCCGATCGTAAATAAGGGAACCTCCCGCACATCCGGTAGGGTTCCTCCATGGTGACCGTCAGGATTCATGCCATGATCGGCAGTAATGAGAAGGGTATAACCTGCTTCCCGCCAGAGAGGAATATAGTGGGACAGTAGACTATCGGCTAGTAAGGCATAACCGCGATATTCTTTACTATCGGAGCCGTAGCCATGTCCTGCATGGTCAATTCCCATGGAATGGATGAGGAAAAAGTCAGGATTATAGGCTTGCCTGAGCATTTCGGCATCGGCAAACAGATGGGAGTCTGGGTAAGAGTCTTCCCAATAAAAGCGCCCATGTTGGATGGGGTTATGGGTGTTATGCTGGTCGCGATCGCGCTGGGGAACAAACGGAGCATGATTGTAGAGTTCGCTAAACCAGGAATAGGCGGCTGCTGCGGTCGTTAAGCCAGCTTCTTTTGCCAAATGAAACACACTTTGCTGATGGGACAGACGCACAACATCATTGGCTCCAATACCATTGACGGAAACCGGTGTACCGGTCAATAGCACTTCATAGAGAGGCCGGGATAAACTCGGCAGTTCAGCTCGGACTTGATACAGACTGGCTTGGAGGGTTTCCACTAAATGGCCCAAGTAACCCATTGAGGCAACAGCCACATCAAAACGCAAGCCATCTAATAGTACTACAATGACTCGTTTACTCATAATTCACCCATCCTGAATGCTTAGATAGTCATATCAGAGAAAGACTAAGCCTAGGTTATGGGTTGGGAGACAATGGGTTATGAATCAATTAACTTGAGTTCAGGTTGAGGGATGGGGAATAGGCGATCTCCCGATTCCCTGTCTCTACTCGCCAGCGCCCAGAACTTGTAGAGCTTGCCAGCAGCGAGTGGAGCAGGATTTTTGAGACACAGAAGCGATATCAATCCATTGAATGCCTTTGGGGCCAATTTCTGCTTCATCGCTGTGCAGATGGGTGGGTTTACTTGGAAGCGAGCATTGGTAGATAATGTTAATTGTATGGAGGATGCGATCGCGTCCTTCGGGAAAGAAACTTTCGGCTATTGTCAATAGATCGTCGATTTCAAAGTTCTCTATTCCCGTCTCTTCTTTAACTTCTCGTCGTAGAGCTTCCCGAATCGGTTCGTGGGGTTCAATTCCTCCCCCTGGTAAGTCCCAACAGTCAGGTTCTGGGAACGTCATCTGATGAATCAGTAACACTTCGGTTTCGATGACAAATAAGGCGACAACCGCTACTCGTAAGCGAGTTTGAGGTTTAGTGGTTTCTATCTGCTGATTTTCCATGATATTAATGTCTCATGCACCTCTGATGTCAAGGGTATCATCATTGAGTCAATTAAAGATCGGCTCTATCAATCGTGTATTTCTAATTTCTGATCGCCATGAATCCTATACTTAAAACACTCATAAACTGTTTATCTACCCAAGGTCATGCTCAGTATGATGGCGAAGCAGTTAGCCAACTCGAACATGCTTTGCAATGTGCTACTTTGGCGGAAACTGCGCGTCAATCTAGAGAGATAATTCTCGCTTGTTTATTTCACGATCTCGGTCATCTATACCCGGAGCGGAGTACACCAGAAGGCGATCGCCATGAATATTGTGCTTTGCCGGTTTTGCGATCGCTCTTTCCTCCCGCTATCACGGAACCCATCCGTCTCCATGTTGAAGCAAAACGCTATCTTTGTGCAGTCGATCCTAAATATTTGAGTCAACTTTCTCCGGCTTCCCAACAGAGCTTAATTATCCAAGGAGGCGTGTTCTCTCCAAAAGACGCTCAAGCATTTGTCGCACAACCTTATGCTCTCGATAGTATTAAACTTCGTTGCTGGGATGAACAAGCCAAAGTTGAGGGTTTAGTGACTCCAGATCTTGACTATTTTGTTCGGAAGTATTTATAAGACTTAATACCCAGCAGAGCGACCAGACGAATAAACTCACTTTAATAGTTTCTGGTGTTAAGAGTTCAAGATACTAGGTTGCCTCAGATTCAAGACTGCGACCGCTCACTAATACATCCAACCGCTTCAGCGTCATAATTACTAGAGAATGGTAGTGTGAGATTTACTGTCAATATGAATCTCAAATAACTTTTCTGGGGGATTGCGAGTACTATAATCAACTATTTTTACCGCAACAGTATCAAAATATTGAATTGCCTCTGTATCTCTATTCTGGACTTCATTGAAGTTAGTAAAACATACATGCCACAGGTTTGGCTTACTGTTTTCATCCCAAATAGCAAATATTTCTTTAAAGGCTTTAACAACTTTTTCCCGATCATCTCCTTCAATGATAACCCAAAACTCTCGCCAACCCGCGCGCAAACACTCACAAGGCAAGCTAAAGTTTTGTAGAAATTGATCCCAACCACTCGAGAGAAGTTCTGATTCCTCATCTTTGGAGAGTTTGCATTCAGCAATAGACTCGATCGTAATAAATAAGATTGCCACGAATGCTTTCCGGTCTGGTTCTAGTAGTGCCTCCAGTTTTTTAGGAAAGGTGGCGCGATCGACTACGATACAATTACCATCAATGTTATTCATCAGAAGAACCCAGTTTCTAATCGCAAGGCCAGTTCTTTGTCTTTGTTCACATCACACTCATGATAGCCGAGGACAAGCCAAAGGGACTATCGTTCACCAGTAAGGAGGGTTGGCTTCAGCCACGCGCCAGGGCCTTTGCCGCGTTCACCCCCTAGATGAACAGTTGCACCTTGTTCCACAGTCTGCTTAATCGTTGCCAGTAAACTTTCGATCTTTATGAATCGGGTTTAGGCCGGTTGCCGGGTAGCCGCGATCGTAACATCACGGATATTCACATTCTGCGGTTGGGAATACATAAACACTGCTGTGCGAGCAATGTCGTCGGCAACCAATGCACCGCCCATTGCCTTTTTCCACTCCTCATAACCATCAATGATTTCCTGCGAAGTGGTGTGACTCAACAGTTCGGTTTCTACTGCGCCAGGGTGAATTGCCATCACGCGTACATCACTGTTAGAAACTTCTTCACGAACATTTTCGGTAATTGCGGAGACGGCAAACTTGGTTCCGACATAAGCGGCATGGTTGGGAAAAGACTTTTTGCCTGCAATAGAACTCATGTTCATGATAGTGCCAGTACCCCGCTCCTTCATCGAGCTAAGAACCGCCTGCATTCCGTTTAACAAGCCGAGAACGTTCACCTCAAACATTCTGTGCCATTCCGCTGGGTCTTGTGTATCAATCTGCCCTAGAAGCATCACACCCGCATTGTTGACTAAGCAATCTACTGGGCCATATTCAGCTTCAGCCTCTTCAATGGCAACACGGAAAGCTTTAGCATCGGTGACATCCAGTTTGCGGCACATTGTGTTGGTTAGGCCAAGCGCTTCGAGTTTTTCAATCCGGCGAGCGAGAAGTAATAGCGGGTGACCCAGTTCGGCGAAACGTCGAGCAATAGCCTCACCGATACCGGAGCTTGCACCGGTAATAACCACTAAGGATTTCTGATTAGTTTCCATATTTTCTCCTTCTTGGTGTCATGTAAATGCAGTGTACTTTTGAACTACTAGCAAGCTCAAGACCTATTTCTGCTTAGACGTTGCCTATTTCTGCTTTCTGCCCATTGTTTGAGCGCAATTCTTAACAGCGATTGCTATAGTCAAGTGATAAGGCTATTTGAGGAGGAGCGAATTATTTATCTACAACAAATCATGGATGTTTATCAGTTTTCCAAAGTGGAAGGCTTTATCGAGACTCATATTAGAGGTGTCAGTTTCTTCTGGGCAACAAAAGCTATAGCGTGTTCGCCGCTCGTCTACAATGCTGGGCTAGTGATTATTGAGCAGGGTAATAAAGTTGGATACCTCGGCGATCGTGTGTTTCACTACGATAGTGACCATTACCTTGTCCTTAGTGTGCCACTCACCTTCGAGTGCAAAACAAATGCCAGCTTAGACAACCCGTTACTGGGCCTTTTTATTGAACTCGATCTTGCCGAACTTCACAAGATGGTGATGCAACTCTCAAAACATAATGCACTCGAGAACTTTGAGCCGACATCACCATTATGTGGGGTTGAGCCGGTTGCCCTTGATTCCCAGATGCGTAAGGCAACAACTCGGCTCATGCAAGCTCTCTGCTCAGAACAGGATAGTGAAATTCTTGGTTTGTCATTAGTTAGGGAGGTCGTCTACCGCGCACTGTTGGGTAAACATGGACCGGCTCTTTATGCGCTCACCCAACACAACTCCCACTATGCGCGGATTGCTCGAAGCATAGAGATCATTTGGCGTGAGTACCAAAAACCCCTCACGATCAAGCAGCTCGCCAAAGAAGTGGATATGAGTGTCTCAGCATTTCACCGGTCGTTCAAACAGATAACTGAAAAATCTCCACTACAGTACCTCAAAGAGTATCGATTACATAAAGCTAAGAGTCTTATTCTTCATAACAATATATCTGTAGGTACGGCAGCCCTCAATGTGGGGTACGAGAGCACATCCCAGTTTAGTCGAGAGTTTAAGCGCTATTTCAATTTTTTGCCCTCTCAAGCAAGAGACTTGGGCTATGCCCAACTTGTATAGATTCAATGGGGTTGGTCTTGAGTTTAGTAAGGTGGCGCGATCGACTATGATACAGTTACCCTCAATGTTATTCATGAGAAGCTCCCATATACAAAATTTGATCGCGTCTCGATTTTACTGGCTACTCAGAAATTACACCACAAGCCAGGCGAGAACCGCCGCCACCGAGAGGAGCTGGCTCGTCAGAAAAGTTATCTCCGTGCATATGCACCATTAGAGAACGACCATTTAAGAAGCTGACTTCTAACCGGGGAGCTAAAACAGGAGTTGTTGCTGTACCATTATTGGCCACAAATAACGGAGGTAAATCTCCCAGGTGACCATCATCCGCATAGGGGCCTTTATGGACTCCGGTATTGAATGGGTCGAAGTGCCCGCCGGCAGCTAATCCAGGTACGGTCTTGCCATCTTTGATTCCAGGGCCGCAGTCTGGATTGGTATGAATATGAAATCCATGGGAACCTGGAGTCAAATTGGTCAGATTCGGGGTAAGAAGCAAACCATATTCCGTATCTTCCAAAAGCACTGTACCAACAGCCGCGCCAATACCATTGGCATCAGTGAGATTCATTTCAACGGTAATGACATGACCGTCAGCATAAGCTGGTGCGAGAACAGTTGCTGTCATTAGGGCTGTCAGAGAGGCAATATAAACTGATTTTTTTTTCATGGGTATCTTGGAAGTCAAAAAATAAATAACGTATGACTGGGGACAATATATTAATTGACACACGAGACAGTGTGCCAGTAATAGTTAAGGCAAAGTGTATCCCAGAAAACGAAAACCATAAGGCCATATAGCGATTCTCTTTTCTATTAAGTACAGCTTGAAGCCTTAGACCCTAAGCAATACAAGCTTTTGACTATTGCAAAGCAAGCCTATTGCCTACCGCGAAGTGCTATATATTTCCGAGATCGTCTCTTCTGCTAGACCAAACGATAGGGTCATTCCCGCACCACTGAGGGCGTTAACAATGGTCACGCCCGATTCTGGATGTAAAATCAATTCAGTTGATCCGGGTAACTTGGCATACACACCGTGCCATGTCTGGGCAATATCTAGGGAAGGGGGTTGGACAAAGCCTTTTAAGTAGTTGAGAATGTAGTTGTTCAGATCGGCGCGATCGAAGGGGTGCGGACACCAACCATATTCGTGAGTGTCGCCAATAATTAATTCTCCCAATCCATTTTGCGACATCATGACGTGAATTCCCCAGTCTGGAAAATGGGGCGTTTCTTTAGCAATGCGTTCTTTGAGAGCAGGAAGGGAGGCACAGTCTGCAAAGGCGCTATAGTGGGTTAGGGTTAATCCTCCGCAAAGCGCTGCACCGAGTCGCCAGTTGTTGGGTTGGGGAGCAGTGCGCATCATTTGCAGTTTAACTTTGGTGATGCCGCTATTGGCGTAGTGTTGGGGATAGAGGGTTTCAAAGTCTGCACCCGAACAGACGAAAATGCGATCGCCTCGCCACTGCTCTCCCCCGGCAATTGCCACCCGATCCGCGATCGAGGTTACGACTGTGCCAAATTTGAACGTTACCCCATAGGCTTTACTGAGATAATCGGGTAATTTGGCGATCGCTTCTCTGGGGTCTACAATCACTTCTGTGGAACTCCACAGCGCCCCTAATAACCCATCCTTAACTACGGCTGGACTCTTCTCTAAGACTTGATTAGGGGTCAGTAATGCCACAGAATGGGTAGAGGCTCTAATCCTGACAAATTCCTCTAAAACTGCCATCTCATCTTCACGATAGGCCAGATGTAGAGATCCGGCTTCTTCTGCATGAAATCGAGCCTGAGCCGACAGTTCCAGCCAAATTTGTCGAGAGTTGAGGGCGCGATCGCCTAATGGTCCTAAAGGTTGTCCCACAGGCCAGACCATGCCAAAATTGCGAATTGATGCACCAATTGCCTGGGGATTCCGTTCAAAAACAACAACCTTGAGGCCTCGTTTGGCACAGGCTAAAGCATGAGCTAAACCAACAATACCTGCACCAATAATTAATACATCAGCCTGATTTTGTGAAGTCATGAGTTACTACGTTAATAAATCAGAGGAATAGATAAGAACACACCAAATTCTTGGGCTAAATTACAACTGACACGACCATGAACTTTACCTTGTTCGTCGTGAAATTTTGCTCGGTCTGCCAGGGGAAATACAGCCTCATGCCACACATTAGGATGAATATATAATCCCTGGTGACCTTCGACATAGAACGCGATAAAGTCTTCTGGTTTAACATCGTCTCCGGGTAAAGCGAGGGGAACGACAAAGGGCGTATTGTCTAAGGGAAAAAACAGTTGTCCACCATCGGGGTGATAATTGGCGTGCCAGAGTAAGACCTGAGAGCGTCCTGATTCTGGTGTAGTTTGAGCTTGGGCATTTCCTGGGTTTGTAGACCAACCCAAGAGATAGCGATCGCCCACCGCTTGATTATGACCATAAAGGATCTCTCCTTCCCACCAAAATTCAAAGATCCCTTGGGTTGTTCCGCCTTGGTTACCTGTTTCGGGATCGAGTTTTCGCCATCCTTGGGCTGGCCAGGTCACAATTTCAATGGAATAGTCCTCATAATCATCCACCAATTGACCATATCCAGCTAGAGATTCTGGTGTTGCTTTGACTAAGGGAACTTCCACCCACGGTAGTTCTGGGGGAACATCAGGAGCCAGGTAGTTAATGGAATGATCTAAAGTTTTCATCATCGTAATTCTTGGGAGCATCCTGTAATTTTTTCTTTCAACTCCCACAGAGAATCCAACAATCCATCATTGGGATATTGGGCTAACTGTTCTCGGCGATGAGTTCCATTAGTTACCCCCAAAGTCATCAAACAATGGGCATTCAACCCCGCTTCTAAATCCGAGGGAGTATCCCCAACGACAATTACATTCTGGGGATTCTTAATCCCAACTTTGTACATCGCCTTTTGAATCATATAGGGGGCTGGGCGACCTTCATTATTATAAATCTCTGAGGGTGTAACCGAGACTTGGATATAAGAGTCTTCTGAGCCAACATAATCTGAATTCAACCCTTTATCCCATCCCAAACGACGCAAGATAATATCCGTTACCTCACGATAAAACCCTGTGTTTAACCCAATCTTAATTTCCTCAAACTTTAGCCAGTCAAACAG
This sequence comes from Roseofilum sp. SBFL, assembly GCF_017746885.1. Lineage (NCBI taxonomy): Bacteria > Bacillati > Cyanobacteriota > Cyanophyceae > Desertifilales > Desertifilaceae > Roseofilum > Roseofilum sp. SBFL. The sequence continues at coordinate 31,552 of NZ_JAGHZH010000026.1, forward strand.
TTCTAAGCATCCTTCTGTCGGTTCAACCAGTTGGGTTTGATAATGATGTTCTAAGGTTTCCTTAAACCGTTGATAAGAAACCTCGACATTTTGCTGATAATCTGGGCGATCTTCACCGAGTTGTTCTCGCCACAACGTTTGAAATACCAGCTTTTTCGACCATCCCATCATGGCATTCACGCGATCGCCGGAAGCCTGTAAACCAGTTTGTTCGGCAGCCACAAAGAAACAGTTTTGCACTTCATTGTTATCCTGGACCGTTGTACCTGCCATGTCAAAGATAACCAGTTCCACATTAGGAGTAGAAGACATTCAAGTGACTCCTCCAATGAGTCAGTTTGTCTCTACTAGGATACCTTAAAACAGACCCTATTCCCTATTCCCTATTCCCTATTCCCTATTTCTTCCCTACCCATTCATAAACTTCAAAGGCTGCTGTATCGCAATGGGTACAACCGCCACATTTTTGCCCTTCTAGACTTACCGGGCGTACTCTGCCTTTATAGACTAATTTATTGAGCATTGCCCGCAAAGCATCAGGATCGCTGCGAAAGTGGGTTTCGAGTTCGGCTAGAGAGACTTTCTGTTTTTGGGCGAGGTAGTTTTGTAATTCTAGAATCATGACTTCAATTAATAATTAATAATCAATAGACTTCTTGTAGAAGTTAGGCAATAGGCAATAGACATAAGACTGTATTGCTATTCATTTCTGCAAGAGGTCTAATACTTTTGGGAATAGGGAACGGGGAATCTCTGCTTCCCCGTTCCCTATTCCCATCCCCTTGTCTGCACTAAATGGGGCTTTCAGACTGGCGGTGGGCTTTCAACTGGGGATTCAACATTTTCAGAGCGAAGAAGACACCGAGGCTAATCACCAACATACTTAAAAGCCATACACTAGCGAAGGTAGGTTGAACACTCAATTGAGTAATTTGATAGAAACTGGTGGCGACAATGTAGGCTAAACCGGTTGTCCATGAAGCAACAAAGATTGTCCATTGCCAGTTGGTTTCCCGGTAAACGGCTGCGGTGGCAGCGACACAGGGGAAATAGAGCAACACAAATAAGAGATACGCAAAGGCTCCAGCTTTGCCATCAAACCGGCGTACCATGGCTCCAAATGTGCCTAAAGCAACTTCCTGTTCTTCCGAGGCCGTTTCTACATCTGAGGTATTGCCAATATTCAATCCTAGGGGGTCTAGTAAGGTACCAGGAACGTCAGCTAAGTTAGCGGGAATGGTGGCGAAAGCTTCTTGGATACCGCCCCAGAAACTAAAGCCTCCTTCTTCCTCTTCTAATTCGGGATTATCAGTAATGGCTAATTGTCCGTAAATGGAATCGAGTGTGCCTACCATGGCTTCTTTAGCAAAGACACCGGTAAAGATTCCCACAGTAGCGGGCCAATTTTCCTGGGTAACGCCCATGGGAGCAAAAATGGGAGTTACAGATTGACTGGCAGCGCTTAGGATGGATTGGTCGCTATCTTGATTACCAAATGAACCATCCGTTCCTAAGGAGTTGAGTAATCCGAGGATGGTAACCATGATAATAATGACTTTTCCGGCTTTCAAGAGAAACGCCCGTAGCCGATCCCAAGTGCGGAGCATAACTCCTTTGAATCGAGGAATATGGTAGGGAGGAAGCTCCATGACAAAGGGAGAAATTTCGCCTTTGAGGATGGTGTTTTTCATCACCAGTCCGGTAAAGATGGCAAAGGCAATACCGAGGATATAAAGGCCAAAGACGATATTTTGACCGCCCAGGGGAAAGAAGGCAGCCGCAAAGAGGGCGTAAACCGGAAGCCTTGCACCACAGGACATGAAGGGATTCATGAGAATGGTCATGAGGCGATCGCGGGAATTTTCCAATGTGCGGGCGGCCATAATTGCTGGGACATTGCAGCCAAAGCCGACTAACATGGGCACAAAGGATTTTCCGGGTAAGCCCACAAACCGCATCATTCGATCCATAACAAAGGCGGCTCGTGCCATGTAGCCAGAATCTTCGAGTATCGATAAGAATAGGAACATGAAGCCAATAACGGGAATAAATGTGGCGACGGTTTGCACACCACCACCGGCACCGTCAGCTAACAGGGCGATCGCCCAGCCGGGGAAGCGGAGGCTTTCGAGCAGTTGTCCCAATCCGTCTACAAAGATTGTCCCAGCAACGATATCAAAAAAGTCAATAAAGGCACTGCCAACATTGATCGTAAATAGGAACATCAGATACATGATGCCTAAGAAAATAGGAATCCCCAGCCAACGGTTGAGGACAATCGCATCGAGCTTATCGCTCATGGACTGACTCACTTCTCCCGTGCGTTGACTGGTTTCTTGGGTCACGGTTTGAATAAAGCCGTAGCGACTATCGGCAATCAGGATATCGAGATCTTCTCCTAAGACTTGATGAATACTACGCCGATGTTTGGCGATCATTTCGGTGAGCGCTGGAGTAACGGTTTCACCGACTCCCCGTTCATCGTATTGCAGCAAGTTTAGAGCCGTCCAGCGAGGTTCGACGATCCGATTGGTCGTGTTTTGAGTCAGGTAAGGGACGATTTCAGCTAAGGCATCTTCGATGACTGCTGGATAAGCAACGTAACTGGCAGGATGGGTTAAGTTCTCTAGGATGTGACCGACGAGATCGACTAAAGAGCCAATTCCTTCGCGATCGCTGGCAATCAGGGGCAGAACAGGAACGCCTAAGCGATCGGCTAAACGATCTGCATTAATATCGATACCCCGCTTCTGGGCAATATCGATCATATTCAGAGCGACAACCATCGGTAGGCGCATTTCCATCAACTGAGTCGTTAGATAAAGATTGCGCTCTAGATTGGAGGCATCAATGATATTAATTACTAATTGTGCTTCTCCAGAAAGGAGATAATCTCGCGCCACCAACTCATCCATCCCGGTGGCACTTTCTTCGGCATCCAGGGAATAGACCCCTGGCAAGTCTACCAGGGTAATGGTCGATTGATTAATCTTAAACTGCCCTTCTTTGCGATCGACTGTAACCCCCGGCCAGTTTCCTGTCCGTTGGTTGGCTCCGGTGAGGGCGTTAAATAGGGTGGTTTTTCCGCAGTTGGGATTACCAATTAAGGCAACAATGGGTTTGAGCATGGCTAGGGTTTTAATGTGGGGGGATAAGGGGGATAGGGGGATGGGGGGATCTATGACCCATTACCTATGACCAGCGCGAAGCGAAAAGCGCTATAAACGTTCTACTTGTAAGGCTTCGGCTTCTTGTTTGCGTACAGTTAAATGAAAGCCTCGTATTTGAATTTCAACGGGATCGCCTAGGGGCGCTACGCGAATAACGGTAAATTCTGTACTTGGAGTGAGGCCCATGGAGAGGAGTTTACTTTTGTAGGCGCGATGGGTCTTTTCATAGCCGAGAATGCGCCCTTTTGTGCCTACAGCTAGGTCTCCTAAATGGAGTGTGGAGGTTGAGTTTTCCATATCTGAGTGTGGATGTAAGGATAGATTTGTGTCTGTGACTAAGACTCGTGAGGCTAGACCTGCACCTAAGCCTAAGCGGTTATCGGCGATCGCCACGACCACCGAGCCACTCCCTTGGTGACTCAAAATTTGCAACTGAGATCCTGGGGTAATTCCCATGGCTAACAGGCGAGAGATGCCCCCTTTGCCTTGAAAACCCTTGACCCATACCTGCTGTCCAGGTTGTGCTTCACTGAGCAAAAAGGCATTAACGTCTAGGCGTTCTGATGCTGCTTCCTCTTGACTATCTAGGCTCGAACTGTCTCCTATGTAGTCGTAGGAGCTGTCGTCATCATGCTGTCCTGACCCTGAAGGGTGATGGTTCATTTTTTTTCCTCTACGTCTTTTCATCCAACCAACAACTTGAGGGCGATTCATTGGAATTGCTAATTATTTTCATTTAAATGCCATCGACAGTCTACTCTAATCCCTAATAAATAGCGGAAGGATTAAAAAAGATTTAACCTTTAGTTCAAAAAAGTCCTTAATCTATTTTTAATCTTCACTTCTGTAATATTTCGCAAAATTCAGATAAATATTAATTTTTAATTTAGAGATCAATATTATTTCTTCACTGTGAAGTATTATGAAAAACGGATCATTTAAATTCTTGCGACAATAAACCCAAAAATAGTTAAAAATCATGACCGACGCGGCATCTCCTTCGGACGTTTCTTCTGCAACAGTGGGCCAGAATCCTCAACCCTCTTCTGAGTTCAGTTCTCAATTAGGACAATGGCTAGAAAATACCAGTGAAATCGCTGCAATTTTACCGGTCGTCACTGGATTATTGGTTACTAGTCGCTTGCAGTTGCGAGGAGCACAAGCCTTATTGGTCAATCTGACGATCGCCGCCCTAGTCCGTCAAGCGATCCAACAACTCAAGAAACAAGCCAAGCCCAACTCAGAAAACGATCAACAAGTCTTACCTGCCAGTGAAGAACAATCGAATCAAGAGGAAGAAGATTACAAAATTGTCCATTCTGTCCCTGGGAGAATTCGTTTACGCATCCCTCGTTTAATGAATGACATGCTCTATGCCAAACGCCTAGAAAAACTTCTGAGTGCCGAGTCGAAAGTCAAGCATGTGCGGACTAACCCAGCAGCAGCTTCCCTCATTATTCAATACGATGGAGAGGGCATGTCAGAACTAGAATTGGGCATGTATTTACTCAATATCCTCGATCAAGCCAATTCTACAAACCTGGATGGTCAAAGCGATCGAGATTCAGAATCTGAACGCAACAAGTAATAGGCAACAGGCAATAGATGCCCCCCATCCCCCACTCCTCCATCCCATACTCCATGCTAAAGACCGTTCATTCAATTCCTGGGCGAATTCGCTTGCGAGTTCCCGAACTGAAAGAAAATTCTACTTATGCTTCTCAACTGCAAGCAACCCTGTCTACTTGGCCGGGGGTGAGGCATGTTCGCATTAATCAGTTATCGGCTTCTCTAGTGGTTGGTTATGCTCCTGAAGTTTTGCAGGAAGGGCAGATCAGACAGACTGTAGAGGATTGGATCGAAAAGATTAGCCAGAATCTTACTCCAGAACCACATCCTGCTCTACCGAGTCAAGACAGTTCAGAAGGGTGGTCAAGTTTACGTCTCCCGTTGGTGGCGACTTCCCTGGCTCTGCTGAGTCGGACTCTCCCTCGATGGGTTGGCTTGCGTCCAGTGACAACGATCGCCTTTCTATTGATTGCTTTTCCAGTTGCCAAACGAGCATGGCAGAGTATTGTCAATGAACAGCGCTTAAATATTGATTGTTTGGATTTTCTGGCTCTCAGTTTAAATGCGTGGCAAGGAAAACAGGTGACTCCGATGATGGTGATCTTGCTCCATGAATTGGGGGATATCATCCGCGAACAAACGGCTAGAGCAACGGAAGTGCGGACGGCGGACTTACAAGAGGCGATCGGGCGGTTTGCTTGGGTGAAACTGGAAGAAGACCAACCTCCACAGCAAATTCCTAGCGATCGCGTGGAAGTCGGCCAGACAGTTATCGTTTATCCTGGGGAGCAAATTCCTGTCGATGGCACGGTATTGCGAGGTGAAGGCGTGATCGACCAACAGCAGCTCACTGGGGAAGCCATGCCGGTGGTTAGACAGGAAGGAGAATTGGTATTAGCTTCGACATTGCTGCGATCGGGTCAACTGTATTTGCGTGCCGATCGCGTAGGTAACCAAACCCGCGCTGCTTTGAGTCTCGCCCTATTGCAAAAAGCTCCTGTCCATGATACTCGCATGGCTAACTATGCCGAAAAAATCGCCGATCGCCTGATTTTACCCTCTCTATTTCTCGCTGCTCTCGTTTGGCTCACCACAGGCGATCCCTCTAGGGCAGCCGCTATCCTGACTCTAGACTTTGTAACCGGCATTCGTGTCTCCATTCCCACCGCCTTTTTAGGCGCTTTGAACCATACGACTCGCCATGGCATTTTGGTTCGCAGCGGTCGGACGTTAGAACAATTGGCGGAAGTGGATACAGTAGTATTTGATAAAACGGGAACTCTCACCCAAGGGATTGTCACAGTATCGGGAATTACTCCTTTCAATGGGTCATCTGAGGAGCGAGTGCTACAACTAGCCGCCGCCGCTGAACAACGGCTGAATCATCCTGTGGCTGAAGCCATTGTTGACTATGCCCATCAGAAGGGGGTAACCATTCCTTCACGGGGAGAATGGTTCTATGAACTGGGTTTAGGGGTTCGCGCTCAAATTGAAGGTCAGGAGGTTTTAGTTGGCAGTCAGCGCTTTTTACACCAGGCTGGCATTGAGTGGGAAAGTGTAGATGGCAGACAGGTAGAGACACAGATAGATACCCCCTCTGAGATTTATGTGGCTTGTGAGCAGCAGTTTCAAGGTGTTATCCACTATCGCGATCCCCTGCGTCCAGAGAGCGATCGCCTAATTCAAACTCTACAAAAGAGTTATGGCATTGATGTCCATTTGCTAACGGGCGATCGCCCCCAACGAGCGGCTCAAGTGGCCCAGGAACTGGGTATTCCGACCTCCCAAGTGTATGCCGAAGCGTTCCCCGATGATAAGGCTCGGATTTTGCGCGATTTACACCGTTCTGGGCGGACTGTCGCCTTTGTAGGAGATGGTTTAAATGATTCAGTTGCCCTCGCTTATGCCGATGTAGCGGTGTCTTTTGAACAGGGTTCAGAGATTGCTCGGGAAACGGCGGATGTGGTGTTGATGAATAATAATTTACTTGATTTACTCGAGGCGATTTCCATTGCTCGTCAAACCCGCAATCTGATCGATCAAAATATTGCCTTGGTGGTTGCCCCTAATTTAGCGGCGTTGGGGTTAGCGTCGAGTGTGGGACTGCATCCTTTGCTAGCAACTGCTATTCACAATGGATCGGCGATCGCTGCTGGAGTCAATAGTCTGCGTCCCCTTGTCGAGCATCAGTTGACAGTTAAAAGTTAGGCAATAGGCAATGGTAGCAGCTTGGGAGAATATACATTTTGTCAAGGACTAAATATAGAGTGAAGAAAATTTTGTAACACTATTTATGGATAATTCAAGGAAAAGGTAAAAACGGTTTTTCCCTATTCCCTATTCCCTATTCCCTATTCCCTATTCCCTTGTCCCCACAGCTCCCTACTTTAAGATTGTTAACAATAGTTCTCATTAGTTGCAAAAATTCTGCTAGGCTATGGGCAGAAATCAACCTTTCTACATGGTCTTCTAACCCCTATGTCTCTGATTCATCTGGAAAAGTCCATCGTGACTTTTCATCTCAAGGAAATTCTCGAAGACGGACACGGTAATCATCCCCTATTCTGGGTTGGATTAGGCGTTTTAGTTTTAGCCCCTACCCTGTTACCCGATCGTCAACCGGTGAATCGACGGTTGAATAAAGAGGGCAGAACAGGAAAAACAGAAATGTCTTTATCTGAGTGGGTGGCTCAGGCACAAAAAAATAGAGTCGATGCTTGACAGTTAACTGTTGCTGTCTACAACTCTCAAGTTAAAAGACAAGGGGCCCCTAGCCCCTTGTTTTGGTGAGTTTCTCCGAGTTTACAGCACCCTCAAAACGATCCAAGAGGGCTGTAACTGAACCGTTAGGTTAGGAATTCGGGAGGGATTTGTTCTCAGTCTGGGCATGAACTTCGGCTTTGGCTTCAGCCGCAATATCCGCGAGGCTTTCGGCCGTTTCCGCTAAGGTAGATTTGGTTTTTTCATACCAAGTAACTCCCGTTTTAATGGTGGTTTTTAAAATCGGTTTGACCAACGGCAAAATGACAGGTGCAAGGGCAACGGTAGCGACTCCGACGACGATCGCCTTGGTGTTGGGGTTACGGGTGAGTTCGCCGACTCGCGCTCTTAGTCCCATGCCTTCTTGATGCATCATTACCATAATTGAAGATCCTGTTGCTAAGTTCAAATAAAATGTAGCTCACATTCTCATCTATTGTACCCTAATTGAGAAAGAAAAACCAGACCGATCGTTACAGAACTTCGTACTGTACTGGGTAAGGAGTAAGACGTTACTTAACGTTTCCGATGATCTGGGATATCCTGTAATTGATGTTGTGCCAACCTTGAAGTAGCCTTGAGTCAACCCAAACTCTTGCACAGTCGCAATCCTTTGTATCGACCCCTAACGGCTATCCTGTTGGGGGGACAGGCGATCGCCCATATCCTAGCCGGAAAAATTCATCGCCGAAATACGATGGAGCAGATGATTAACGTCGGACCCGCATCGGTGGCGATCTCTGTGATGACGGCGGTTAGCGTCGGTTTCGTGTTCACCATTCAAGTTGCCCGTGAATTCATCAACTTTGGAGCCACTACTGCGGTTGGGGGGGTTTTGGCGATCGCCCTAGCCAGAGAACTCTCCCCCGTCCTCACTGCCGTCGTTGTTGCTGGGCGCGTCAGTTCCGCCTTTGCTGCCGAAATTGGAACCATGCAAGTGACCGAACAAATCGATGCCCTCTACATGCTCAAAACCGATCCCATCGATTACCTCGTCATTCCCCGATTAATCGCCTGTTGCTTAATGGTTCCCCTTCTAAGCCTCCTGTCCCTTGTCATGGGGATTGCCTCCGGTTTATTCATTGCCCAAGCTCAATACCGCATCCCCTACTCCGTCTTCCTCTCCTCCGTACAAAACTTCATGACTCCCTGGGATGTCTTTAGCTCTGTGATTAAAGCCTTTATTTTTGGAGCCTTAATTTCTGTCATTGGCTGTAGTTGGGGACTCACCACCACTGGAGGTGCAAAAGGGGTGGGTAAATCCACCACTACGGCTGTAGTTATTTCTCTGCTCTCGATCTTCATGACTGATTTTGTCCTCTCTTGGATTATGTTCCAAGGTATGGGTACATCCTCGATTCAAGGGGTATAACCCTTCTCTGGAGCAACGATTTAGTCCATAAATCCTGTTATCTAATTGGCTTAAAGGCATATTGAGAACTTGATAAAAGATAGGGGGCAAATTCTAGGGAGATGCTGTTTACAAATCCTCAAACATGCATCTTTTGCATATACTCTATGTTTTTATTTCAATAGGCATTTTTTTTCGTAGTTTATCTTACAGAATATCCTAGATAATCTGGATATATACAAGTTATATCTTGGACAAAAAAGAATTGAAATTGTCTATAGCAGGGAATAAGTTAGTGAGAACAAGCAATTGGCTTAGAGTCAATTGTTATGGGCTAATGGGACAATTTTCTATAAGTCCTAAGTATTTCTTAATTGGCTATAGCAATTCTCTTTTCTATGGAGTACAGCTTGAAGTCTTAGATCCTAAGCAATAGCTTGTATTTCTTAGGATCTAGTGCGAAGCGCTATATCACCCATACTGCATAAGGAGAACACCAAAAATGTCATTAAAAGTCGAACTTCTGGAAGAGAGCTTTGAAAAAGTGAAGTCAGAAGCGAATGAATTTGTCGAGAGTTTCTATACCCATTTGTTTGCGGATAATCCGGAAGCTAAACCGTTGTTTGAGCATACGGATATGAAGAAACAAAAGCAAATGCTTTTGCAATCTTTGGTCTTTACAGTAGAAAATTTGAAAAAGCCAGAAGAGTTAAGTAATGCACTCAAAGGCTTAGGGGCACGCCACGTTAAATATGGGGCCCTTCCTGCCCATTATCCCCTAGTTGGTGGGGCACTCTTGAAAACTTTTGAACAATACTTAGGGGATGATTGGACTCCTGAAGTCAAACAAGCTTGGATTGATGCCTATCAAGCGATTACCGAGCTGATGCTTTCCGGTGCAGATTACGATAAAGCGGAAACCCAACTTTCTTAAGTCATGACCAGCAATTTGCAGCGGTTTCCTCTTCTGAAAAATATTCTTCAAGTCAAGACAGCTATTATTGCAGTGGTCGTTTTGTTACTGATTTGGGGAATTGCTGCGTTTGCCTTAGATCAACGTCAAATCTTTCTTCCGGGAGTGACATCAGATGGGCACACGTTAATTGAGGCTTCTTGTAGTTCCTGTCATCAAGGATTTAAACCGGTCAGTAATGAAACTTGTATGCGTTGTCATGAAGCGGAGTTAGTTAGTGATATTCACGGCCCGAAAAAGTTTCGCGATCCCCGTTGGGCAGAATACCTCAGTAATTTAGATGTGTTAACTTGCACTGCTTGTCATGCGGAGCATGTCCATATGTTTGGTCGCGGGGTTCACCTGAAACCGGATTTATGTATGGCTTGTCATGAAGGAGTCATTACTGGAGAGATTCCCAGTCATAAAGGGTTTGAGCCAGATGGGTGTTGGACAGCAGGATGTCATAATTTTCACGATCATCGCTCGATTTCGACGGGTTTTTTGCGGGAAAACTTGAATCAACCCATCCTATTACCGAAGCCAGAAATGCCGAATTTAGAAGTCACTCTGACCGAAAGTAAACCCCCTAAACCCGATTTAGGTGAGGAGTTTCTGGAGGGAGGAGGATGAGAAGAAACAGCATTTTTCTGATGGTATGGCTATGGTCTGTGGTGATGTTGTGGGGTTGTAACGGGGCGATCGCCTCCCCAATCTCCGCCGAGCGAGTAACAGAAATTACTCAGCAATGGGAAAACAGTGTTCATGCTCTGGCTGATGTCAACTGTTCCACTTGTCATCAAGAGAGCAAAACGAAAACCTTGGTGGTGCGTCCAAACCAAGAAAGTTGCCAAAGTTGCCATCAGCAACAGGTGGATACATTTCTGCTCGGTAAACATGGTATTCGTACGGCTGAAGGACTGTCTCCCTTAACGCCAAAGATGGCGCACTTACCGATGAAATCCTCTGCTCAGGGACAGTTTATGGGGTGCAATACCTGCCATGATGTCCATCAACCTGACACGTTTAAGGCTTCTGTAGACTCCTGTTTGCAATGCCATGATGATACCCATTCTCTCAATTATGGGGACTCGAAACATGGTTCTCTGTTTGCCGCATCAGTTAGACTGCCTCGCCCGAGTCCGGATCTGGTGACCTGTGCAACCTGCCATTTACCCCGCACAGTCCATGAAAATACCAATTCGGTGTTTGTGAATCACAATAACACTTACAACCTGCTCCCGCGCGATCGCATGGTGAAGGATGTTTGTATGAATTGCCACGGCTTGGAATATTCCTACAACAGCATCTTTGATGATGAGTTGATTGAGGGCAATTTTCACCATCCCCCTCAGCAAGATTTAGACACGCTGAAATTGGTGAGAGCGCTAGAAGAAAAGCGAACCGCTTCAGACTCTGAATAACAGATTTGTTCACCTAATGGAAAACCGACTATGCTTATCCTCAGAACTTGGATACGTTCACTTAAACTGAAAACCATCAGCTTATTCGTTTTAGCGACAGCTATTTGTCTGACTGCTGTTTCTTGTGCTGGAGGAAACAGCAATAGTTCGACTCAAACCAGTGGTATTGATCCTGCTCTTGTGGTTGATTATATCCATACAGTAGCCGAATCCGATCGTACTGCCTACACTAAACATGTGGTTAACCGGCTGAAAACACTCGAAGGACAAGATAAACCCAATGGAGTCGTTCCGGCAGAAGCAACGGAAGCTTGGCAAGATGCCAATGGTATTCCTTTACCCGCGCAAATGTTCCGTTTAGGTGCAGAACTGGCCTCGGAACAAGGTGCATTCACGTATGGTTTAATTTCGCCTTGGTTTATTAATGACGCGCAAGCCCCCAGAGGGGAGTTTGAAGAGGTGGGGATGCAAAGCGTTATTGACAGCGGTGAACCCTATAAAGATTATCGGGAAATTGCTGGTCAAAAATATTACTCTGCCATTTATCCCGATGTGGCGATCGCCGAAGCCTGCGTTACCTGTCACAACGACCATCCCATCCATAAAGAACGCTATCCCGATAAAGTCTTTGAATTAGGAGATGTTATGGGTGGTGTTGTGGTTAACTTACCCCTTGAAGGCACTTAATCCATTTCTTTTTTTAGGTTTGATTTAGGGAGGAATGCAACGTTTGTATTCTCTCCCTTAATTTCAATTTAGCTTATCCACAATGAAACCCAAGTTTTCCACCCTCATCCTCTTAGCCGTAATTTGTGCTATTCTGCTCACTCCTTTTGTTTTCAGTCCTAACTATATCCCCGTTCTACGCTTAAATGACTTCGATCTTTATTTAGCCTTTCAGAGCGAACTCTATAAGCAAATTACAGGATATTTATCCCTGTCTTTTGTACTACTAGAAATGGCGCTAACTCTCCGTAAACGAGGAAGAAGCTGGAAAGTAAAAATCAAGGTTCCGGGAAGTATTCAGCTCTGGAGAAGCCTACATATTTTTCTAGGTATTGCCTTAGTGGGCAGTACATTTATCCATACCATAGGAGTGCGAGGTTTCAATTTTAATGCCATTTTCCTATGGGTCTTTTTCTTGGTCACCTTATCCGCTTTAGTCGGGGTAGTTGCTGAAACTGGAATTGTAGAATCTTCCCAGCGTTATTTCCGATTTAGTTTATCTCCTTCTCCTGCCAGTACCGGCATTTCTAAAGGAGTTTTGATTCGCAATTTACGGGGGATATGGCTAACCAGCCATATCATTTTAGTCAGCATGTTTTTAGTTATGCTAGTCTTTCATATCATCATTGCCTACTATTATCAATAATGCCGATTGAGACGATCAAAAAAGTCATTTTAGGATTAGCATTGATGGCCGTATTTGCTTACTTCTTTCTGCTACCCAAATCTCCTGCGTTACTGCCCTCTAGTTTAACCGGTTTGCAGCAACTTAAAGCCAGTTCCCAAGTTGCTGTTCCCTATCGTATTGCGCTCAATAATCATTTACCGACAGTGATTGAATTTTATGCCGATTGGTGTACTACCTGTCAAGCTATGCCTCCTACCGTTCGGCAGATTGAAAAAGAGTATGAACATAAAATAAACTGGGTCATGATTAATATCGATCGCCCAGAATATACCTATCTTATTGAAGAATATAACGTGGAAGGTGTCCCCCAGTTTATTTTCTTCAATACTCAACAAGTTGTTCAGGAAATTCTAATGGGAAAAATCCCTTCATCTCTACTGGTTGAACAAGTTCATTCATTACTAAATTTTGATGATACATCACCCAATCAGGAGCTGAGATAAACTTGACTAATCCATGGGATTAATGGGGAACATTTAAGGCTCCCGTGTGTCTTAACCAATCTTTTTGATCGTCAGTCAATCCTTGGGCATCCGTAAATGTTGCTCCCATAAATTCGCAGTTAATGAATTGAACATCTTTCCAAATAGTCCGTTCTAAATTGGCATCCTGGAAACTGGTTTCAACCAACTTGACTTCATCGAATAAAGCGGATTCTAGATCGGTAGACAAGAATGAACAGTGTTCTAAGACACTATTGGTAAAGGATGCATTGATACATTTAGCCCCTAAGATCTCTGTATCTTTCATCTCAATAGATCGAAAATAAACTTCACATAAATTTGCAGATACAAGACTAGAGTTGTGTACCTTGCTCCTTAAAAAAATAGACCGATGCAAATTAGCTTTTTCTAAATTAGCATCTATCAAAAAACTGCCACTTAAATCTGCGTTTTCTAAAATAGCCGAGCGCAAAACTGATTCAGTAAGATTACACTGCGTCAACTGAGAATAAGTCAGATTAACTTGGGTTAAATTGGCAGAATTTACATTAGCTTTCTGAGCTTTGATTTTTCTCAGGTCTGACTTATAAAAATCAGCATCAACACCATTCAAGCGATCTAAAGTTGCACCATAAAGTTTCGTATAACGAGCATCAATAGATCGGCAATTGGCACTGTTTAAACAAGCTCCATTGAGTTCAGCACGGAATAATTTAGCACACACTAAATTAGTTTCGGTCAAATTGGCTAACATCAAGTTGGCTTCAGAAAAGTTTGTCCCTTGACAAAAGGCTCTAGATAAATTTGCCCCCCGTAGATAGGCTTGACTAAAATCACCATCATCAAGGATACAACCCTCGAGATTAATCCGGCTTAATTCAGCCCTAACAAAAGATTCTCCGTCCTGGAGTTGGTTGATAACTTCTTCGGCTGTGAATAAACTCATAAAATTAAGGTAATAGATGACAAAACTTAACTTCTAGCTTATCGCTTAATTGCCCGTTTCTGCTACTTCTGTCATCCTGAATACAACTGGATCTTCTCAAACCAGTAAGGTAGACAATAAGAAAACCCTTTGATCATTCTTGAAACTGTTAAGATGAATACGCCTTTGATCCGGTTCTTTGGCTCGATCCAGTTTGCTGTTCCCCTTCTGGCTAGTATTGTTGCTATTTTAATCGGAGCGACAATTTATGAGTCTCAAGTTGGCTCGACTGTGGTACAACATCTGATTTATAAAAGTCCTTGGTTTGGGATGTTGATGTTCCTGCTGGCAGTCAATTTATTAATTTCGGCACTCACGCGCTATCCTTGGCGAGGCTCTCGTAAAGCGGGATTTGCTTTAACTCATATTGGACTGGTTTTGATTATTGTAGGCTCGGCGGGAGTTATTCATTTGAGTTTGGAGGGAATGCTACCGTTAAGAGAAGATCTAGCGGGCAATAATCAGATTCGGGTTGAGGGAGATTTATTAGAAGTGATGACTGCTGAAGGTGAAGCTGAACAAAGGGATATTTTTATCCGTCCCGATGGCTCTATTTCTCCTTCTTCAGTTCTGGGACTTTCTTTGTTAGGTTATGCGGAAAATACGGTGGAAACCGTTCGCTTTAAGGACGGAGGAGGCACGAATAATGTGGCTTTGAAGGTGCGGTTAACCAGTGCGCGAATGGGACAAGAGGTGGAACAATGGTTAGGGTTTGCACCCCTACCTTATCGTAGGGTAAGTTTGGGGCCGGCTGAGTTGAGGCTGATGGTTGTGGAGAGTGAGGAAACAGTGCGGGAGAAGGTTACGGCACTGGCTGATACTTCAGAGGGGAATTATTTTCAGGCGATCGCCACTTCATCCGGTAAACTTTATTATGCTACCCATTCCTCTCAAGGCTTCCAATCCGGTATTCTAAAACTGAATGAACCGATTGCACTGGGTTGGGCAGACTTTGAAATTACCCTAGAAGAGCAGCTTACCCATGCTGAGATTGACCGTCAAATTGTACCGGTTGGCGATCGCAGCGTGCAAGGCACTCCCGCTATCCTAGTCAAAACAGAAACAGGAATCCAAACCTGGCTCCCCTGGGGAGAACCTACCGCTATTCCTGCACCCGATGGTGATATTCTGGCAGCATTTACCCCTAAACTTTTTTCCCTTCCCTTTCAAGTAGCATTGCAAGACTTTATTGTAGAGCGTAATGAAGGTTCTGAGAGCGTCGCCATGTGGACAAGCAAAATCCAAATTCAAGACCCTCATCAGCATATTAGCAGCGATCGTACGGTCTGGATGAACCACCCCACCTGGTATCAGGGATGGAAAATCGCCCAAGCCTCCTGGAACCCTGGAGATTTACGCCAATCTACCCTACAAGTCAAACGCGAACCCCTGTGGATAACCCTACTCACTTGGACAGGTTCAGCCCTCGTCGTTGTCGGTATTGGTACAATGTTCTATGGTAAGGCTATTCACAAAAGCCTCACCCATTATCCATCACCCATCTCATTCAATTTGTTGAACCCTTGGATGAATTGAGTTTTGCCCAAGATAGTAAGACTCAGTTGGCTATACTCTATGCTCTTTCGATTATCGGAGAAGCAACAAAGAAACTCTCTCCAGAATTCCGGACTCAACATTCCACTACAGCGCTTCGCGCGGTAATAGGTAATAGGTAATAGGTAAACCATTTTTCACGCTATAATGCCCATTCTTCCGGCTTTTCATGGGAAGGCACTCTCAAGGAAAATTTCGATTACTGTACCTCATAACATCGAAAAGTGCTGTATCCC
>NZ_JAGHZH010000027.1:0-29818 GCF_017746885.1 Roseofilum sp. SBFL
AGTCGTTTCTTACCTCCTTCAGACAATAGCGCACCCAGTCAATCCACGGGAGGAGCATCAAGGAGTAGTTTCTTACCTCCTTCAGACAATAGCGCACCCAGTCAATCCACGGGAGGAGCATCAAGGAGTAGTTTCTTACCTCCTTCAGACAATAGCGCACCCAGTCAATCTACAGGAGGAGCATCTCGTCAGGGCTTTACACCTCCTTCAGATAATAGCGCTCCAAGCCAAGCAGCAGGGGGAGCATCAAGAGGTAGTTTTATTCCTCCTTCAGATAATAGTTCTCCGAGTCAAGCAGCAGGGGGAGCAGCTCGCAATGAGCAGAACTATCTTGAACAATCAGCTATGGTGGCTGTGTTACCAGAGAATTTCTACGGTACGACTCTATCAAGCCATCCTATGATTTTGGTTTATGTGCCTGAGTTCCCAGGAGGAGAAGGAATCTTTTCTCTCAAAGATGAGGATAAAACGCTTCTGTATACTACGTCAATTCCGGTCTCTGGAAAAGGTGGAATTCTTGCCATTCAGCTTCCTGAAGATGCGCCTGAATTGGAAGTGGGTAAACTCTATCAATGGTATTTTGCCCTTAAGTTGGACCAAGGATTATCTCCCAACACGCCGTTTGTTGATGGTTTGGTGAAAAGAATTGCGCCAACTCAAAACTTGGCGCGATCGCTCGAAGGCAAAACCCGTTTACAGCAGTCCTCAATCTTAGCAGAGAATGGAGTCTGGTATGACTGTGCTGCTATTCTCGCAGCCTTACAAGTGGTTAATCCCACTAATCCTGAATTGGTGGCAGAATGGACAGAGTTGTTAGACTCAGTGAACTTATCAAAACTAACTAAAGCCTCTCTGATTCCAACAGCTTACTAAATCTAAATGCCCAGATTCAGGAGTTACAGTAAGAAGATTACGCCAGATCCGAATACTCCTAAACCCTGAATAAAGAACAAGACTCAAGCAACGCTTTGAGAGATATCTTCTTGTCTATAACACCACAATTAAATACTTACAGCAGCAAGAAAAAAAGCGAATTAGTTGGCAATTATAAGGAGAAATCCTCATAGGAAAGTGCCGACTAGAAGAAGCACTGCCAAACAAATCAGTGAGGGTCGGGTAACCTTTGCTTAATTAATAATGAATTGAACTATGTTGCCAAGATTCCAAGCATCAATCAGACTTTACTTTTGCCTGATCATCATTGCTTCTAGTGTATCGGCGAGTGCGATCGCGATTAATCTCTTAGGCATGTTCAATCTGTTGGAATGGGGCATACGGGATCTATTTTTTCGCTTGCGGCCCCAGGAATCTATGGAGGAGACCATTGTTATTGTCACTATTGATGAAGAAGATATTAAATTTGCAGGCAACTGGCCGATTCCCGATCGCCTCTTAGCCCAAGCCATCCAACAAATTAGCGCCCAGCAACCGGCGATGATTGGGTTGGATATCTATCGCAATATTCCCGAAGAACCAGGACATGCGGAACTCGAAGAGGTCTTTGGTAGCACTCCCAACCTCATCGGAGTGGAAAAAATTATTGGAGATCGTGTCGAACCCCCTCCGATTTTACAAGCCCTGGATCGAGTTGCCCTTGCCGATCTGACGTTAGATGGAGATGGAAACATCCGCCGTGCGTTACTCTCTACAACTGATAACCAAGAAGAAGGCGCAATTAAAGATGGGTTGGCAGCCAATATTGCGATCCAATATCTGGAACAACGGGACATTACCTTAAAAATGCTTGATCCAGAACAGCTCAAATTCCAACTTGGTTTTGCCATCTTTACTCCCCTACAGCATCGAGAGGCAGGCTATTCCAAAAAAGCCCTCGGTGGCTATCAAATTTTACTCAACTGGCGAGGGCCAACGACCATGTTTCCGACGATCGCCTTGCGAGATGTGCTCCAAGGTCAGATTGCACCTGACTTAATGCACGATCGCATTGTTCTCATTGGGTCAACCGCTCCAAGTACCAATGATTTCTTTGCTACGCCCTATAGTACCAGTTGGTTAGAAACCAAAGAACTGACTCCAGGCGTGGTGGTTCATGCCAATATTATCAGTCAAATCATTCGCAGCGCCTTAGAGGGTCGTCCCTCGATCAAGGGATGGACAGGGAGTATGCAAGCACTTTGGATCGGACTTTGGGCCTCGTTGGGAAGTGCGGGACTCTGCTTGGTAATCGTTTGGGGTGAGCAGAAAAATCGGACTCTTCCTGGAGGGAATGTGTTGTGGAGCGTCATTCTGTGGAGTACAGGGTTGTTGGCTGGGGCCTATGGAGCCTTCTTGCTCGGCATCCTGATTCCGGTGATGCCTCCCCTGGCCGCTTTTGTACTTAGTTCAATTATAACGACGAATACTTATAAGCAGCAAAAACTGGCGATCGCTAATCAACAACTCTTCATTGCCAACCAACATCTCTCCGACTACTCGAAAAACTTAGAAGCCAAAGTAGAGAAGCGCACTCAACAATTAGTACAGGCCAAAGAAGCGGCTGATGTTGCCAATCAAGCCAAAAGTGAATTCCTCGCCAACATGAGTCACGAATTGCGAACTCCCCTCAATGGCATCTTGGGGTATGCCCAAATTCTCAAGCGCTCTGCGACTATCCACTCTTTCGATAAAAAAAGTGTCTCTGTCATTCAACAAAGTGGAGAACACTTACTCAAGTTAATTAATGATATTCTTGACCTTTCCAAAATTGAGGCTCGAAAACTCGACCTATTCCCCGAACCGGTTCATTTTTCCACCCTACTCTTCGGGGTTACCGAAATTTGCCGGATCAAAGCCACAGAAAAGGATTTACCGTTTACATGGAATTTTTCCGACGATCTCCCAGAAGAAGTGGTGGTTGATGAAAAGCGATTGCGCCAAGTTTTGCTCAATCTCCTCAATAATGCCATTAAGTTTACCGATCGCGGCTCTGTTACCCTGTCCGTCCAGAAGCAAGCAGGAAGCCACACTCAAAAGAACAGTCAATCCGAGTCAACAGCAACTATCCGCTTTGAAGTGATCGATACGGGTGCAGGAATGACCCCCGAACAAATGGAAAAGATTTTCCAACCCTTTGAGCAAGTTGGAGAAGCGAAACGACAGGCAAAAGGAACCGGACTGGGATTGGCTATTTCTCAACAATTAGTAGAGATGATGGGGTCTCAATTGCAAGTCCTATCGGTATACGGGGAAGGAAGTACATTCTACTTTGAACTGGATCTGCTTTTAGGAGAAAGAGACGGAACTGTACTCACGCCAAAAACCTCGGCTGACCACATTACCGGCTATTCTAATCACCAGCCCGTGAGTATTCTGGTTGTTGACGATCGCTTGGATAATCTGGATATTTTTACTAAATTGCTTGAACCTTTGGGCTTTAAGATCTTTGCGGCTCAACAGGGTGACATAGCTCTAAGACAAGCCAGTGAGCTACATCCTGATGTGATGATTGTTGACTTAATGATGCCGATTCTGGATGGATGGACGGTAATTTCCCAGTTGCGCCAAAACCGAGAGTTTCAAGAGATGATCGTGATTGCTACTTCAGCTAATGTGTATGAGCAAAATCGCGATCGCGCCATGGAACTCGGTAGTAATGATTTTCTACCCCAACCGATTCAATTGCCCCAGTTATTGGAACAATTACAGCATCATTTGCAACTGGAGTGGGTGTATCAAGGGGCAACAGATGGAGAAGACTCTAAAAATGAAGAAATGATCTTTCCTGCTTCAGAGGAGTTAGAAGCAATCTTGAAAGCAGCAAGGATTGGTGATATTGAAGTAGTAGAACAAGAAGCCAAGAATTTAATCGAACGGCATCCCACATACAAGGTATTTGCTGAAAAAGTTTTGACTCTTGCTGAGGAATTTAATGATTTGGCGATCGTAAAACTAATTAAGTCGAGCAAGGAGGAAAGTAATGAATCATGAAGGGAATAGGGAATGGGCAATGACCATTCAGGGATTGGTGGTATAGCACTTTGCGCCCATGTCCTGACAAACCGGTAGGGGCGAACAGCCGTTCACCTCTACATGCCCTATTCATCCAAATGTAATGCCTAAGCTCTCAGCCGTACTACGGCGTGTAAAGGGGTTCCAAGTGCCTAATTCTTGAGCTTGCCGTCCACGCAGAAGGCTCTGAGCTTTTTCAGTTAAACCTTTGACCTGACTAAAGTCGGCTCCGGCAATATTCTGGACTTGGTCAAAACTGGCTCCCGTGAGATCGGCGCAGCGAAAGTCTACCCCTTGCAATTCTGTATTATTCAAGAGAGCGTTACGTAAATTAGCGCCGGTTAAAAAGGCTTTTTGTAAATTGGCTCCACTCAAGGCGGCATCTTCTAAATTGGCTTCAGTTAGGTCTGTTCCACTCAAATAAGCACCGCGCAAATTAGCGCCCTGTAGATCGGCTCCTCGAAGATTAGCTGTATTCAAAAATACTCCAGCTAAACTAGCTTTCGGTCCGACTGCTCCTGATTTCTGATAGTTAAAACTTTCTGGCCAAAGGGTTCCACTGTCATAGAGGGACAGTTTTAGTCTAGTCTCCTCTAAAACTGCTGCGGTTAAATTGGCACTTTGCAGTTGGGATCGATTTAAGTACGCCCCTTTGAGGTTCGCCCCCTGTAAGTTGGCTCCTCGTAGATCTGCCCCTCGTAGATCCGCCCTTTCTAGGTTGACTCCACTCAAGGAAGCTCTACTCAGGTTTGTACCAATCAAGTTAGCGGTGGCTAAATTGGCTTGATTTAAGTCTATGCCGGATAAATCCATTTGCATAGCGTCTATTCCGGGTCGATCTGCTCCGGGATGCAGTCCGAGTTGCTCTGGAGTGCGATCGCCATTCTCTGTATACACCATGTTTAACGAACGAATATGAACCAATTTGATTTATCCTAAAATTTTAGGGCACATGACTTAGAGTTTTGTTAACTTTTCTTAATTAAAAACCACATCTGCCGATTGATCTGACAACAGAAGGTTTGACTATTCATGTTACTTCAGCATCCTATGACGATGATGGACTTCTTTCGCAAAAGTGAAGGAGTTTGGTATTCGGAGCGCACTGTCCATCATTTTGACTCTACGATTAATGAGTCTGGACTTTCTAATCTTATTGTCCAAGTTTTTGGCCCCAATGATCCTAAAGTGGTAGAGCTTTGTGAGATCAATAAGACCGATCCGGCTACAGCGTCTGGGGGAGCAAGTTTTATGTGGCAAGACAACTTAGATACCGAGCAAGAACCTAACCCCAATTATGCTGCGGTTTTGGTGGATATTCCTAATTCAGATAATCCTCGCCAAGGCTATTTTTTGCGAAATCGAGGCTATGTTGAGGGCATCCCGGTGATTGGACGATACCATTTTGCGACGGATGGGGTATTAACCATTGAGACGGAGTATGAGCGCAATCAAGGACAAGAAAGGGCTTGGTTTATTACGGATAATTTCCGCGTGCGTGTGAGTACTGTGAAAATGCTCAATGGGGTCAATTTAATGAGTTATGCCTCAGAACGCCGGTGTGTCCTTCCAAAGCAGTTGGAAGAGATGGACAAGAAATATCAAGCGATTGTCTAGCATAGTAGGGGCGAAAAATTCTTCGCCCCTACTGGTTTAAAAGCTATGACTGCGCCACCGGTTGAGGTGATATTCACCGATCGCCGAAACTTGTTGCAAGCGATGCACTTTTTCTTCTAAGGATTGGATCGTTTCCTGCTGGAGATGCAATTGCGATCGTAATTGAGTTTCCTTTGCATGGGGCGTTTTCATACTTTGTAATTGTGTCTGTAAACTGTCAACAACTTGGTATTGCTGTTGCAGTTTATACTCCAAAGCTTCATACTCTTGGTCAGAGATAGACTGATTCTGACTCTGATGGTCTTGCTGTTGTTGAGCTTCTAATAACTGGGCTTGAATCGCTTCGTAATGCTCTTTGGGGACAGTGGTATTTTTCAGGACATCATGGGTTTGCTGAAGTTGATTAACTTGAGCTTGTAACTGAGCAATCGTTTGTCCTTGTTCAGTTATTTTTTGCTGCCAAGCAGCGATCTCTTCTTGTTTTTTTTCTTCAGCTTTGCTTTGATGAGTCTCATAGGTTTGCTGAAGCTGTTTCACTTGGGCTTGCAACTCAGAAATCGTGTATTCTCTTTCGGCAACGGTTTGCTTTAGCACCCACTCTTCAGATGCCTGTTTTTGGTAAGCAGTCAGCTTTTCCTTTAGTGTCGCAATGTTTTGCTCTTTTTCTGCCAAAGCTTGGTTCAGTTCAGCAACTTCGGCTGAAGTGGGGGGGGCTTCTGCTGATGAAACTTGACTAACTGCAATATTTTTCAGTGCCGGAAACTTGGATTCGTTTTTTGAAGCATTGGCATCCCCTGATTTGGTCTCAAAGTCTAAAGTTAGAATCGTATTCGTCAGCTCACTTTTAATGCTGATATACCCCCTAGAAAGCCGCTCTACCAATTCCGAACGGGATAGTTTCGTGATTTTAGCCATCTCGCTCAGTAGCTCTTTTCCAGTGGGGGTAATAGAAATTCCTAACTTCATTTTTGACTCTGAATATTGGGTACGATTGTTTGATGTATCTTTAGCCATTTTAGCAAATTTTGGATTAAGGTTTATTTTTTGTTACACTCGTTTATCCTTCATCATTTTCAAGAGGTTTACAGTCCTAGATTTTCGGTGGGTACTTCTTGGGCAAAACTGGTTATCTTTTCAAATTCCAAGGCTCCCTCTGTTGACCCCCAAATCTGCTGATGGGTCTTCACCTCCATCCCCCGATCCAGGCTTTTCCAAGTGGTTTCTGTCAGTTCTACTTCACTAACCAAGTAGGTTTGGTGTCCCTTGCGATGAATGAGACATTTATTTCCAGGTTCTACCGATCCCCGATAGCAATTTCCATCCCATTGGAAAACCATGGAGCAGTTATAGCGCCGTTGGATGACTTGGGGGGTAATGGTCTGGAGAATGCTTAATTCTCGTGCTGAACCCGCATAAAGGATGGAGTCTTGTAAACTATAGTTTTCGATATAGATGCGATCGCCTCGATCGACTAACCGATGTACGCCTTGACGGTATGGACTCCAGAGATCGTAGTCATAGACTTGCTCTGAATAAAACCCAATGCCTTGAAAAAATTCCCAGGGCAGAGGTCGCCACAAGACATGAATATGCGCATATAATGTGGGGTGGTTATAGGCTTGCTGATGATTGCTAAAATCTCCAGCTAACCAATGAGCGAATCTAATCAGTTCCTGAGAAGAGGATACAGATACACTAGAGGTCATGGAACAGTTTTCTATTCTAGGGGTTTGAGACAATTAGCCAGGGACGGAAATTGCGATTGGCTAGGGGTGTACCTGGCAATTGATGACCATAACAAGTTTTTTACGATCCCCAAATTATATCTTAAATTGTGGTTTTTATCTATATGGGGATCGCGGATAAATTGACGGTTTGCCCAACAGTCTCAAGCTTTAGGAGGATAGAGACCGGATTTCAGAAGAAAAAGAAGCGGTGGTTACGCCTTGGCCATCACGGGTTTTAATCTGGGAAACCCGAAAGCGTAAATTAGGGGTAGCAAACCAAATCCGCTCTTCGGCTGCTGCCCGATCGTATTCAGTGATTAAGGTAAAGATGCCTTCATTATTGAGAGAATAGTGACCGATCGCCGGAATGGTTTCGGCATAACCGCGATCGCGTAGGAGTTTGCCGTTCTGGGGAGACTCAGAGTCAGGAATGGGGACTAAAATACACGATCCCTTGAGTTCCTGTTCTTCTTCTTCTTCCTCTTCTTTATCCCAATCGTCTTCATCCCAATCCGATTCTCCTTCCCAAGTCATCCTAAATGGGGATTCCATGCTGGCTGGATCGATCTTATATAATTCACACACCTCTAGGACTCCCGGATCTTGGGGGTCTAGGGCCATAATGTCGATGGTCGATCGCACTTTTTCAAAATGAGCGAAGGCTAAATGATGGGCACTGCGTTGCGATCTCCATCGCCCAATTGACTGTTTTACAAATTGTTTCAGATCCATAATCTCAACTTAAAATATCACCCTTACCGTCACCGCCGTCTTTTCAAAGGTTGACAGCGGAAAAATCGCCGTCTTTGCTTTCCTGGAGATAAGGTTCGGTATAGCTGTTTACGCTTTAGAGAAGGTTTCATGCGCTGACGACGCACAGGGGGTATCCTCGACCAGTCAACTTTTCGCTGCGGAAATAAGGAATAATAAACGGGAGAGAAAGGTTTCGGCTCTGTAACTGCACGTGCTTGAGGGTTAAAGGTTTGAGCGATTGGAGGATCGAGTTCGACTTCCACCGGTTCAGGATTTTGGGATACTTCTGTCCTCACTGACTCGAAAGATTGTGAGATCGCTTGATGCTCCGTTGTGGTCTCAGCCTTCTCTAGCTTTTGAGTGACTCGTTGAACCTCTAGGATTTTACCTCCTGAACGGTGAATCCGCTGTATCGCCTGAGATAATTGACTTTGGCGCACAGTTAACCCAGACCGGACGCGACGCTGATGGGGGGAGTTACCTCCCTCAATTTGCAGGCGCACCATTGGTTCATGTAAGGCTTTTCCTTCTAGTCCCATAAGATCCAATTATTTTTTCGTTTTTTAGGCGATCGCCCTATTGTCCCTATCCACCACCCTTACACAGTGCCGAAAGCATTTTCGTTGCCTAGGCTACTCCATAGAAAGCCGGCAGTAGAACGGTATCTGTCCTACTGCCACCTATCGATCACACAAAGACAGGATTAATTGACAGCACTAATGCTGGCAATCTTACCTCCTTGTTTGTGGATTTGCTGATAGGTCTTAGAGAGTTCATCAAAGGAAACCAAGAACACTTTGTTGCTGCGACGGAATTTAGACACCCGATTAACTGCTCCTGGGGAACCATAACCCGTGACTTCAATCCGGTAAACTTTTCCACCTTCAGTCGCGCCTACTCCCAGACGAGTCCGAGCGCTAGAAGTAGAATCTTGGAAAGACCAACCTCCAACACCACCCGAAGGAGGAACAACGGCGGTTGGTGTTCCTTGAATCACCAGTTTATTCAACCGAGGACGATTGCCAGCCAAGCTACCTTTGAAGTCGCTGCTGCTGGGCCCGCGCATCAGTTGGAACATATGGGTAAAGCCCACCATGTTTTTACCGGTTTGGGTTTTGTAGCCCCGCACATAGGGGACAATATTTTCCCCAAATGTATCTTGATATTCGTCACTATCAATGTAGGAATCAATATCTGCTTCAAAACCTTCGCGATCCAAAATATCACTATGAGCTTTCATTTCTTCATAGCTATTAGGAGCGCGGCCTAAAAGATGTTTGAAGTTTAACTCCGTTGCACGATAGCGAGGGCAAGACTCGAAGAAACGAGTGCGATATAAGCCAGATTTTGCCACTTGACGTACGAATTCACGAACGCTGAGTTCTCCCCGCTTGAATTGAGATTCAGCGATACTCAAGCGTTCGCTGTCCATGACATAGGCATTGCCTAAGACTTGGCGGTAGACTGCGCAAATGACGGCTTCTACTTCCTCATCCGATCGTCCTGGCCAGACTTCAATGGGATCGGTTTCTTCGTATAAAGAAACTCCTAATTCCGACGCGGGTCCAAAAGGCATTTATTCTAATCTCCTTTCAAAAGAGGGTCTACAAAAGGGTGAATTCCTGGGAAGGACGTTTAAAAACGCTAAGAAACTTAACATTTCTGTGCAGAAAACGCTTACTCCTCGGACTAAGCTGATGTTCCGACTTTATGCCAATTTCTTCAAGTTTCTTTCCGGTTTCCATCTCCTCATTTATATCCTGAGGGTCGGCCCGGAAACTATGAAGAATTGTAAAGTTTCAGCCCCTTAATGTGACTAATCTGTTTGATTTTCTCAGAATATGAGTCATTTGACTATCCTATTCGGAGGACACTATTTTTTTTGTTCTACTCCAAACCCTACAAGAGCCAATTGATCGAGGGGGTATCCTTCTGCCGGGCGATGGTAATTAAAAATGCGCCGAATTCTGAGAGTGGGGTTAATTAGGGTAATCGAATCTACGGAAATTATACGCGTATAATTTGTGGTCATTAATAATTCCAAGGTTTGGGGATCAAAACGGAATTGGGCGACCTTGGGTGCGGCTTCTTCATAGGCGCGATCGCGCAAATAATCCCCTGTCAACACTCCAGAGGTCTCCTCCTGGGGGACAAACAGCATATTAAGTTGCTGGGAAACCCGTTCCCCTTTTTCCGAGACCGTATCAAATCTTAAATGGAACCCACATAAAGATTCGATATTATCGAGTTCTGGACGTTGATTATCTTTGAGAACTTGGGTTTTGGCTGCGGTTGATAGGGGAGCGATCGCGAATTCTGTGTGCGATCGTTCCACCTCCTGAACCGTCAAATAGTGATAAGTCCGCTCGGTCACCCATTCCCCCACACAACAATCAAAGAAATATCGAAATCGATCCATGGACACGTCCGTTCCTCCTTTACTTCCTATAGCCATCAAATCCTTTAAGCCGATCGATCAAATGATCGAAATAGGGCAACAACTCAGTCTTCTTATTCCCACCACACCGTTCAATACCCATTTGTTTCATCGCTTCCAGACCGGTCACCATGGCATCTAAAGGAACCGCTAACTCCTGATACAACAAATCCATATAGTGCAATCCCTCTGGATTAGTATACTGGGGCGATTGGCCAGCGATTCCATAATGAATACAGCGCAAAAAATGCCAAAAATCCCGCCAGCAATTTTCCGCCCGCTTTTCCGGATATAATGCCCCCCCGGGTTGCGTAATTTCAGGAAACCGATCTAAGACCAGCAACCTGGCCCGATCGATAATCTCTGGTGCGCGATCGCGCAATTCCTTGGCTATATTCAACCATTCTCCTTTTTCTTCTGCTTGACTGGCTAAATACCTTAACTGATCGTCCGTTAAATATTGGCGCTCTTGATTAGCCTGTTCAAACAGCTGAATCACGTCCGGCTTTTCGGCCGAGATCCAACTCTCAAAACTAACAATTTGGGCTTTAGTAATTAATTCTTGAACAGCAGGACTTAACATGATCTCTTTCTAACAATTAAACTAGCAAACCATAAAGAGGGGATTGAGGTTATTTATCCCCTCTAAACTCGATTAATTTTGACTCCCACGCAATTCCTGAAGTGCCTCATCGATTTTAAGGATTTCCTGATGATTAGCCAAATCGTCTAAAGCTTGCTTTTTAGAGAATTTAGCCTTGCGAGAAGCGCCCAAGAAATCATTGACTAGACGTTCACGATATTGCTCTAATTCACGAATCACTTCTTCAATTTCTTGAGGAGAGGCTTGAGTAGAGTTTGATTCAGACATAGGGATTCAATTAGGGTATTAACACTCAGTTGGGCATTTTGCAACACTTATCATCTTCCCAAATATTGGAGTCTGTGGTTAAAATTTTAAGAAACGTAACACAAGAGCTTGCCAACCCCCATGGAACTGCATCAAATCCAAACTGCCCTCAACAGCTCCAATTCCCAAGACCGACTCAAAGCCGTCACCGCCCTCAAAGACTATAGCAGTGAAGATGCAGTCCCCTTGCTGATGAGTAAAATCAACGACCCCGATTTTCTCGTCCGTTCCTTTGTTGCCATGGGACTAGGGCGCAAACAATCCCCCGACTCTTTTCCTGCCCTGCTGGAACTGCTCAAACGAGACCCAGACCCCAACGTGCGATCGGAAGCTGCCAACTCCCTCTCCTACGCCGGTCAAGTCGCCATCTCCCATTTGGTGATCGCCTTCCATCAAGATAACCATTGGTTGCTCCGTCGCAGTATCATTGCTGCTCTTGCTGACCTCGGTCATCCAGAAGCACTATTAGAAGTTTGTCTGTGTGGCTTAGACGGCGAAGATATTACGGTTATTGAAGCTTCCATCGAAGGACTCGCTTGCTTAGTCAATACCCACAAACAACAAGCAGCCTTAGAAACCCTATTACCGGCGATCGCCTCACCCGAATGGCGCATCCGTCGCAAAGTCGCTTGGGCACTCCAACAGTTTGCTGACTCAGAAGCAGCTCAGGAAGCCTTACAAGCACTCTCCCAAGATGAGGATCATCGCGTGGTGGCTGCTGTTTTGGAAAATCGGTTATAGCATGTTTTAACTTGCCGGTCTTACATTGAAGGGGCTATAATGTAAATAATAGTCAAATAGTCTTTTATGGAAAGAGCATTCAACTATAGGTTTTATCCAACATCAGAGCAAGAGTCGCTATTGCGGCGAACTTTGGGTTGCGTAAGGCTGGTCTATAATAAAGCTCTCCACGAAAGGACTCAGGCTTGGTATGAACGGCAAGAAAGAGTAGGATATGAAGAAACCTCTTTACTGTTGACCGCCTGGAAAAAACGAGAAGAGTTAGATTTCTTAAATGACGTGAGTAGTGTCCCCTTGCAACAAGGGTTGAGGCATCTACAAAGCGCATTTACCAACTTTTTTGCCGGATGTGCTAAGTATCCCAACTTCAAGAAAAAACACCTTGGGGGTAGCGCTGAATTTACCAAATCGGCCTTTAAGTTCAAAGAAGGTCAAGTTTATTTAGCTAAATGTAAAGAACCCTTAGCCATTCGCTGGTCTCGTCAAATTCCATCGGGCTGTGTGCCCAGTTCGGTGACAGTAAAACTCCATCGGTCAGGACGTTGGCATATTTCCATTAGATTTGATGACCCCACCATTAAACCATTGCCTGTCAACGATAAAGCAGTAGGTATTGATTTAGGAATTAGTAGCTTGTTAATTACCAGTGATGGGAATAAGGTGACTAATCCTAAACCTCTAAAGAAACACTACCGTAAGTTAAGGAGACTTCAAAAAAGCTTATCGAGAAAACAGAAAGGTTCTAACAATAGATATAAGGCCAGAATAAAACTGGCTAGAGTTCACCAGAAAATAACCGATACCCGAGGCGACCATTTACATAAGCTGACCACTCAACTGGTGCGTGAAAACCAAACGGTAGTAGTTGAGGACTTAGCCGTTAAGAATATGGTCAAAAACCGGAAGCTGGCACAAGCGATATCTGATGCAAGTTGGGGAGAGATCACCCGACAATTGGAGTACAAATGCCAATGGTATGGCAGGAACTATATCGAGATAGACCGGTGGTTTCCGAGTTCAAAACGGTGTAGTAATTGTGGACATGTGGTGGAAAAAATGCCGTTGAAGGTTCGGCAATGGGAATGCCCTAAGTGTGGAATACACCATGACCGAGATATCAATGCCAGTCGCAATATCTTGGCCGCAGGACTTGCGGTGTCAGTCTGTGGAGCGAGTGTAAGACCAGAGCAGAGTAAATCTGTGAAGGCAACTGCAAAGAAACAGAAACCTAAATCGTGAGGTTTAGGAATCCCCTCGGCTTTAGCCAGGGGAGGATGTCAACCGAGGATGCTGAAAGAGTAGGAGAGTAATGTATCAGTAGGGTCTCCTGGTCAGCAGGGCGATCGCTTTCTTGAGCAGACTAAAGCCTCTCCTGCTTGAGCGAGCGATCGTTTGAATCAGTTCTCATTTCAGACTGATCAATTATTCCTTTGGTTGTATCCCTAAAGAAAACAAAGACGAATGATTCTGAACCCGAAAGACGTGTTGAGGCACTCCAATACCAATTCCTTCTTGTTCAAAAACTAATTTCAGTCGCCGACGAAACTCACGAGCCACATCCCATTGTTTAATCGGTTGAGTTCGGATTAGGGCACGGATCAAAACCCCTTGGTGAGACAATTCATCCACCCCCAGCATTTGTAAATCCTCCGTCATGAGAGTATCCCACCCCGGTTCTTGTCTCATCGCTGCGGCAGTTTGTTCAATTAATTCCATCGCCCGATTTAAATCTGCATCATAGGCAATCACAACACTAAAATTGACCCGCGACCAATCCTTCGTCATATTGCGGACTATACCCACCGAGCCATTGGGAATCGTAATCGCTTCTCCATCCAAATTCCGCAACTGAGTTAGATACAAATTCAACTTTTCTACCAGTCCACCCACTCCGTTAATATCCACCACATCTCCAACTGCATAACGGTCATTCCAGAGAATCAGCGCACCATTGAGCAAATCTTGAAGTGTGTTTTGAGAAAACCAACTCAGCGCTACCGCAATCACCCCAAAACTAGCCAGTATGGCCGGAGAAAAACCTAATATCCGCAAAGTCATAAGCAAACCAATAGTCACAAAGATAAAGGTTGTTAGTTGGGTAAGAGCTGTTGCATAAGTATTAGATCTTAAGGCATACCGCGAAGAAGAACTTGATTCCTGGCGTGCCGAATATCTAGCCCATCGACTTAGAGACCATTCAATCAAAAAATCCCCCAGTTTATTAACGATAATGATCGTAACCCATACCAGAGGTAAACTCAGACTCAATTGCACAAAGAAATGTTGATAGTTACGAGTTTGGGGATAGGTATTGACTAACGCTGCTGCTCCCCAAGCCCAAATCAGAAATTGTGCGGCTAAGAGTAATTGCAAAATTAAGTTAAGGAAGTTACGCTGTTGTTTGATTAATGTGCGGCGCTGAAGCAATAATTGAGGTAAAGCGTGCAACATGGATTCTAATTGGGTCGTGGTGGTATTGATTTGCTGCCAAAAGATAGGCAGTTTCATATCCTCTTTTAAGATCCATTCTAATTGTTCAGATAACGGTGATTGTTGAGCGTTTCTAT
Organism: Roseofilum sp. SBFL; assembly: GCF_017746885.1. NCBI lineage: Bacteria > Bacillati > Cyanobacteriota > Cyanophyceae > Desertifilales > Desertifilaceae > Roseofilum > Roseofilum sp. SBFL. The sequence goes on from NZ_JAGHZH010000027.1 coordinate 14,701, forward strand.
CGATCTCAGTAGCCCCAGATTTTGGATTCAATTGGATACTATGATCGAGTTCTTCAAGAGTGCGCCGTAGTTTACGATCCCAAGCTTTCACTAATCGATAGATGGCATAAACAGAGATGCTAATAAAGATGATCCACAGCAGCCGTTGAGCTATTTTTTTGACGGGTTGAAAGGGGTGCTGTAATAATTTTTGACGTTCGTATATCGATTTTTTGAGTTGTTGCTCAATAATGCTTTTCCATTCTTCTGCTAAGGCAGAGATTTGTTGCTCTGAGTAGCGAGCATCGAGTTCAGTTATGGTTACGATTTTGCGAGAGACCAAACCCTCTTGATCGGGCAAAAAAACCACGGTTTGACCAAACAAAAAACCGACCTCTATTTTAATGGGAGACGAAGCATAAGTCCCATTCTCTTTTGCCTGTTGTTGGTCATAGTCTTGTTTAGAGTGAATAATTTTATAGAGGGTATTTTGAATATTTTTAGATCGTTCTTCTGCTGAAAGAATGTATTGATCTCCACTCTTGAGCTGATTTTCTGGCAAAGAGGTTACAGCAAACAAGAATTGGCCATCTAAGTACACTGGACTACATAAAATGTTGCCACAATCATACATTTGATTGATATTCCAGCCCAGAGTAGAGGGTGATTGTTCGGGATCTGATGTAGGGAAGATGGAGATCTGACTGAAGGCTGGAGAACTAAAGAGTCCAGATACAATGATGGTAATAAGACAAACTCCTAGAATGCCCTTCCAGATTCTGAAAAAGGTTTGAATGAGAGAGAAGAGCCGGATAGGGCGCATGATCGAGACTCAATTGATGATCGACAGATAACTTTGATCATGGTACATAGATCGCTCTGGAGGGGCAAGGTATCTCCTGAGACCTTCAGAAGTGTTAAGGATTGTGTCTTTGTGGATCGTAGGGGAGACAGAGTTGGTTGAGTTGTTTTACGCTTAAGGTTTAACAGTTGTGTAATGAGTCCGGATCTTATGTATAAACCTTTTATGGATTTTTTAGAACAGGAGTTATTTGAGCGGTTTGATTTACAAAGTCAACCGATTCCCCCAGGTCTAGAACGTCAGGTGAGTACTCGTGGTAAGCATCCGGCAACGATTCAAAGTTGGTGTTATCAAAGCCCGGAACTGCGAAAAATTCGCTACACTTATATTGATGGGGGTGAAGCGTCTCAGGTTTTTAATAGTGTAATTTATCCCAGTTACGAGTATGATTTACCGCTGCTAGGAATTGATTTTCTCTCGTTTGGGAAATCTAAGAAAAATTTAGTGGTGATGGATTTTCAGCCCCTCTTTCGCGATCCAGACTACTTAAAAGAGTATATTGAACCGATGAAAGAAGTGCGCGATCGCTACAGTGATTTAGCGCAAAATTTAGAGATGAAGTTTTATGATGCTAATCAATATTTCTCCCAATATCTCTTGTTTGCTAAAACGGATACCGAAACGGTAAAAACTGAGGTGTTTGAAGCCTATAAAGATTACTTAAATCTCTATTGGGAGTTACTCGGCAAGGCTAAACCGTCAACCGATCCGACAGAAATCGAAAGAATTCGCAGCGCCCAACGGGATTACGATCAGTATAGCGCCGATCGCGACCCCGCATCAGGCTTATTTAGTAGCTACTTTGGCCATGAATGGTCAGAGCAGTTTTTGTATGAGTTTTTGTTCTCTGAAGCAAAGCCTTTAGCGGTGAGTGCCCAATAAACAGGTAGGAAGCCCAAACAGAAGAGTATGAAATCGAGGCAACTCCTATGGTGAGTACTTTATATCAACCGTTTTTAGATCGTGCGATCGCCTATCTGGAAGAACACCTAGACCTAGAACCCTATCCCATTCCCCAAGGCTTTGAATCCAAACAAGCTACGGTGGGTAAAGGACAGCGTCAATCCGAGGTACTGACTACCAGCAAAGCCTTTCAAACGGACAAACTGCGTCAAATTCGCGCCGCTCATGTCCAAGGAGGAGAAGCCCTACAGGTTCTCAATTTTGTCATTTTTCCCCATCTCAACTACGACTTACCGTTTTTTGGCGCGGATTTAGTCACCTTACCGGGAGGCCATTTGATTGCCTTGGACATGCAGCCCCTATTTCGGGATGATCCCTCCTATCAGGAAAAATACACTAAACCCATTTTGCCCCTCTTTAAAACTCATCAAGAGCATCTACCTTGGGGGGGAGACTTTCCGGAAGAAGCACAACCCTTTTTCTCCCCCGCTTTTTTATGGACTCGTCCTCAAAAAACAGAGGTGGTTGAAGAGCGAGTATTGGCGGCATTTGAGGACTACTTGGCTGCTTACGTCACCTTTGTGAAAGAGGCTCAACCCATCAATGGCGAAGAAGACTTGCTAAAAATCCAACAAGCTCAGTTGAGATACATTCGCTATCGAGCAGAAAAAGATCCTGCCAGGGGAATGTTTACCCGGTTTTATGGCCCGGAGTGGACGGAGGAGTATATCCATGGTTTTCTGTTTGATTTAGAACGAAATTTACCCCATTAACCCCCAATTTCAGAAGAATAAAGACCCAGCCAGGAGCATCAGATCGATTAGGCTTGTCTGTCGATACCCCAGGAGTTCGGCAAAACCGAATTGTACAGGCATTCCTCGAAGGATCGGGTGCCAGTTTTTGGTGTTTGATAGCAGAGATTAAAATCTTAATAATATGTAACAAATTAAGACCCAACAACATTGTATAAGAGTTAAGTGGAGGGCTAAAATAACAGGCCAACCAAAACCCAAGCATAGGTTTCCAGTGCTTTTTGACTTTCTCATCCAAAGCCCCAAGCTTCTCAGATTATTCAAAAAGGTCTGAGAGTGTGGACTTAAACCTGAACTCAGGTAAACTGAATCGAGAATCCCAAGTTATGGTTTTGGATCTGTTGTTCAAGTCTTTCCGGGTAGCTTGACCAGCTTGCACTTGTTGAACCGATTCTGTAACCAGAATCTAGACCTACTTAAATAGGAGATTTAGTCAATGTTCGATGCATTCACAAAGGTGGTTTCTCAGGCTGATGCTAGAGGCGAATACCTGACCGATGGCCAACTTGATGCCCTAAGCGCCATGGTTGCTGATAGCAACAAACGCTTGGATGCCGTTAACCGGATTACCGGCAGTGCTTCTACTATTGTTGCTAATGCAGCTCGTTCCTTATTTGCTGAACAGCCCCAGCTCATCGCTCCTGGTGGAAACGCTTACACCAGCCGTCGTATGGCTGCTTGCTTGCGCGATATGGAAATCATCCTGCGTTATGTAACCTACGCGGTTTTCACTGGAGATGCCAGCGTTCTCGAAGATCGTTGTCTCAATGGTCTACGTGAAACCTACCAAGCTCTAGGAACTCCTGGTACTTCCGTAGCTGTAGGCGTAGGCAAAATGAAAGATGCAGCGATCGCTATTGTTAACGACCGCAATGGAATCACCCCTGGTGATTGCTCCGCCCTAGTATCCGAAATTGCTGGATACTTCGATAAAGCTGCTGGTTCAGTAGGCTAAATTTCACCATTGGGAATTTCATAGATCCCATTTGGTCTTGATTCTGCTTCAAAATTTCTATTTTTGAAACTTTTGCAAAACAACTCGTAGGAAGATACATCAACAATGAAAACCCCTCTGACTGAAGCAGTTTCTGCTGCAGACTCCCAAGGTCGCTTTCTGAGCAACAGCGAAATCCAAACCGCATTTGGTCGCTTCCAAAAAGCTAATAATTACATTCAAGCAGCTAAAGCCTTGACTCAGAAGAAAGACCAGCTCATTAACGGAGCGGCTCAAGCGGTGTATAACAAATTTCCTTACACCACTCAAATGCAAGGTCCAACCTATGCTTCTTCTCAAACGGGTAAAGACAAGTGCGCCCGTGACATCGGCTACTACCTGCGGATGATTACCTACTGCTTAATCGCTAATGGTACTGGCCCCATGGATGAGTATCTGATTGCTGGTATCGATGAAATCAACCGGACTTTTGAACTGTCCCCCAGTTGGTACATCGAAGCGCTGAAATACATCAAAGCTAATCACGGTTTAACCGGAGAAGGTGCTACCACCACTAACGGCTACATTGACTATGCCATCAATGCTTTAAGCTAATTATTGCTTGAGCAATAGGGCCCGGAACTTTAGATAGGTGAATGTCAAAAGCTGACATCTGTTTAGAGTTCCGGGCATAGTTGTGTTTAAATGTCTTGTCTTTCTATCCCTGGCCATGATTAATTCCCCCTCATCCAGTTCTGGAGCACCTCAACTGACGGTAGACCAGGCCATTACTAATCTACTCCAGGGAGACCAAGGAGAGCGATATTATGCGGCTTGGTGGCTGGGGCGGTTCCGAGTCAAAGAACCGGAAGCCATTGATGCCCTGGTGGCGGCTTTAGAAGATGAAAGCGATCGCACTCCAGAAGGGGGCTATGCTCTACGACGCAATGCCGCCCGTGCCCTGGGTAAACTGGCGGAACCGAGGGTCGTTCCGGCATTGGTAGAATGCCTCCATTGCCCGGATTTCTATGTCCGGGAAACAGCAGCCCAAGCCCTAGGAGAACTTGGAGAAGATCTCGATCTGGGCCACTTTGACGCGGCTATTCCAGAACTTTTAAACCTGCTCGAAGGTGGACTAGAGGCAGCTCAACCCATTCCCGGTTGTCCCCATCTGGCTCAACCCTACAATGCCACAATCGAAACCCTGGGAATTTTAGGGGTGAAAGCAGCCATTCCCTACATTGAACCCTTTCTCAATCATCCCTTAGCAATCGAACAATACGGAGCTGCCCGTGCCCTCTATCAGTTAACGGGAGACCGGAAATATGGCGATCGCCTGGTGGCGGCTCTGCAAGGAGATAAACTCCAACTGCGCCGCGCGGTTCTGTCCGATTTAGGCGCGATCGGTTATTTACCTGCTGCTGAGGCGATCTCCCAAACCCTAGCCGAAAATAGCCTCAAACTCATTTCCCTCAAAGGACTCTTAGAGCATCATCTCCAAGCCAGCGATTCTCAAGAGTCTCCGAGCCAAACGGCGATCGACCTCATGATACTCATGGACTCTTTGCTCTAACAATTTTTAATTTCTAATTTCTCATTTTTAAATTTCTCATTTTTAATTGAAATGTCCCCTCTATCCAGCCTTCTAGAAGCCGTTGACAAAGCCGACTCTTCCGATACCCTGGTTGATGCCGTCGAACAGCTCGCTGCTGCCCAAATCACTGAAGCTGCCCCTACCCTCATTCAAGTCCTCAGTTTCAACAACCCTGGAGCCGCCGTTGCCGCTGTTGATGGCTTAATTGCCCTCGGAGATTTAGCTGTCAATGACCTGTTGGAACTTCTTGATGACTATAACTACGGGGGGCGAGCTTGGGCGATTCGTGCCCTGGCTGGAATTGGCCATCCTCAAGCCTTAGAAACTCTCCTCGACGCTGCTGTGAACGACTTCTCGATGAGTGTCCGTCGCGGAGCTGCCAGGGGACTCGGTACGATCCAATGGTACAAAATGCCTTCTGCTGAAGTAGCTGCTGCTCAACAACAGGTCATGAAAACCCTATTTCAAGTTACCGCAGATCCAGAATGGGTCGTGCGCTATGCCGCCGTTGTCGGGTTAGGCTCTCTGAGTGAAACAGTCGATCCAAACCTCCACGAACCGATCTTCAATCACTTCCAGCAGCTTACCCACCAGGAAGAAGAGCCAAGTATTCGCGCACGCATTCATTGGGCTATGGAGTCCAGGAAAAATCCTGTAGGGGCGGGTTAACCAACATTTAGGCAAAAAAGAATCCATCTTGTCAATCCACCTCTCCACCAAGCATTAATCAGGGTGTCAATTTATTACTTTTGGCATAACATCAAATCATGATTTGACTATTTTCTTCCTGTAAGCGTTTGGACTTTTGAGATGAATCCGCCTAAAACTAAATGGTATATGAGCTTAAACTTCCAGGTATTAAGCGGTTTAGGGATTTTCGCTTTTGGTCTGATTGGCAGTTTTATACTTACGATTAACACGGAAGGCAAAAGTTTATTTTTTACTGAATCCTCTCGTCTAATTCAACAAACCGGCGATCGCGCCATCTCCGATTTAGATTCTCGGTCTAGAGAAGTTGCTGCTCTGACTCGACTCTTAGCTCTGACCGCAGAGCAATTACCCAAATCTGTCACAACATTCAAAAATTTTATCCCTACCATCATTGACTTTCAAGAAGATTTAGGAATCGCTGGAGGAGGCATTTGGCCAGAACCTTATGCTTTTGATTCACAAACTCAAAACCGGAGTTTTTTTTGGGGTAGAGAATTAGATGATACGTTAATTTATTATGACAACTATAATCAATCCGGATACCATAATGAAGACTGGTATGTGGTCGCCCCCTATCTAGAACCAGGTGAATGCTTCTGGAGTCGATCCTATGTCGATCCGTTTTCTGAACAACCCATGGTTACTTGCACAGTGGCAACTCAGGATAATGGCAAGTTCTCTGGAGCCGTAACTATCGATGTTAGATTGGAAGATTTACAAAAATTTACCGAGTTATGGCAGAAAGAAACCAGTGGTTATGCGTTTATTGTAGATCGTGATAACACATTTATAAGCTTTCCGGATATCCAATTAGTTAAACAAGTTAAAGCAGGAAATAATTCTAGAAATAAAAGTAATATAGAATTCATTTCAGTTTCTGATTTTGCTACATCACAGACTCTATTTTTGCCGATTGCAGAAGCTCTAGAAAGTGTAAATCAGGAGATTTTAGGAAAAGCCCATAAGATGCCGAAGTATAGTCATGAGATAGTAGAACAACTTCAGCAAGCCAGTCCACAAATTGATTTTTATAAAGCTGAACTAATTACTACTGTACTTTTCGATCCTTTACATTCACAAACCGAATCAACTCGGCTGTTACGGAAATTCTATATTGAAGACGATTGGTTGCTGCAAGAAAAATCTATTGTTTATATCTTTCACATGCCCAAAACATACTGGAAGTTGATCGTAGTCAAACCTTTTTCTGAATCGGTTTCGGTTGCATCTTCTATTGCACAATTTCTAATTAACCGGGCAGTATTCATTGTCGCTCTAGGAGTATTTATTGCTATATTTATTGTTAAGTTTAGATTGCTTTCTCCTCTTGAAAGTCTAAGTAAAGCAGCCCAGAAAATTGAAGATAATGCGATCCAACTTTCTGAAAGTCAGTGGAGTCAAGAATTGCCCATTAAACGACAGGATGAACTAGGAGAACTAGCTCGTTCTTTTGACCATATGGCGAAACAATTACAAGCCTCATTTAGTGCAATCAAAAAAACTAATCTTGAACTAGAACCGCTCAACTGGCACAAGCGAAAGAAGTAGCAGAATCAGCCAACCAAGCCAAAAGTGACTTTCTAGCTAATATGAGCCATGAACTGCGGACTCCCCTTAATGGAATTCTCGGTTATACCCAAATTCTACAACGGGCTAAAACCTTAAGTCAAAAACATAGAAAAGAACTTGAGATTATTCATCAATCCGGCTCTCATTTACTGACCCTGATCGATGATATTTTAGATTTGTCAAAAATTGAAGCTCGTAAAATGGAGATTGTCCCCAAACATTTTCACTTTCCTTCGTTTCTCGACAGCATTGTGGAAATCATTCGGATTAAAACAGAGCAAAAACATCTGGGACTATCTTACCAAACCGACCCCCATTTGCCAGAAGGAGTTTATGCCGATGAAAAACGTCTGCGTCAGGTTTTACTCAATCTTTTAGGTAATGCAGCTAAGTTTACAGAAATAGGGAGTGTTATATTTACTGTAACTTGCGAACATTTGAGCAACAAAATTCGCTTTGATATCCAAGATACTGGAGTCGGAATGACGGCCGAACAATTAACCAAAATTTTTCTCCCGTTTGAGCAAGTGGGTTCGAGTTTCAAGCGCTCTGAAGGGACGGGATTAGGATTAGCAATTAGTCGTAAAATTGTGGAAATGATGGGAGGGAAAATTGAAGTAACCTCGGTTTATGGTCAAGGAAGTCAGTTCTGGTTTGCGATGGAGCTACCGGTTTCTGAGGAGTGGACAAGTGGGGCAACGAGGGTTGAACGAGGTAAGATTGTTGGGTATGAGGGCGATCGCCGTAAATTGCTCATTGTTGAGGATCGAGATGTCAATCGACAGGTGGCGATCGCCGTCTTAAGTCCTCTGGGGTTTGTCCTTGAAGAAGCTGGCGATGGTGAAGAGGGTTTAGAGCGTATGGTAACCTTTCAGCCCGATCTGGTGATTACTGATTTGGCAATGCCCGTGATGGATGGTTTTGAGTTTGTACGCGAGCTTCGGCGATCGCCCCAAGAATATGGAATATCATCACCAAGAATGGGTTTGCCAGTTATTGCCTCTAGTGCCAGTGTTTCAGAAGCAGATCGAGGGCAAAGTTTAGAAGCCGGATGTGATGATTTTTTACCGAAGCCCGTAGATTTTGAACAGTTACTGATTTGCTTGCAAAAGTACCTACATTTGACATGGGTTTATGAGCAGGATGGACAGAGTACAGATAAACAAGCTTCTAGCCAACAGACTGAGTGGATTTGGCCTTCCTCAGAAGAATTGGGAGAATTGTATGAGGCAGCAACCATTGGAGACTTTACTACATTGGAGTCAGAAGTCAATCGTTTGCGCGAGCTAGATCGGGATTATGCTGTATTTTGCAATCGTCTCAATCAACTGGTCGATGAGTTTGATGATACTGAAATTGTCAAACTTCTCAACGAAAGAGTCAGTTTTTCATCAGCAGAATAAAGTAGTTTATAGGGCTGAACAACTGATATTGTAACTGAGGGCATAGAACAGGCGGACTATCGATGGTTTAAGTCTTGAATGGCTTGTCCCCAATTACCGGAGAGACTGTAGTTTAAACTTAAAATCTTTAACCATAACCCTGGATAGCGATCGCCCATCCACCCCGCACACCATTGACTAAACTGGGGAAACCAGGGACGCAATAGGGCGTGAATAAAGGCTTTGGTGGTAAAACTGGTGTACGTGGATAACCATCGCAACATATCTTTTGCTCCAGCTAATTCCCAGATCCACAGCAATAAGGCGGGATTTTTGACGGCTGCTTTTAAGGCTAATCGATTAAATAAGAGCCAAGTCGTGCGATCTTTGATAAAAGTATCGGCCACTTCTGGAGGTTCATCCGCCAATAACCCGAAAAATGTATTTAACATGGCGTTAATGAGCTGGGGTTGAATATGACGATGGGTGGGAACCATCATCCCCTTAGAAAACAGCCAGGTGACGGCAGTATTATCTTGATAAGCGCGAATGGCAGCTAGATCTTTGCTGGTGAGTCGATCGTACTTGAGCGCTACATCCAGAAGAGCGGTTAAGCGGGGTAGATTGCGCACCAAAGAGCCAAACCCAGTAAAGACGAGAGGAGACTGAAGGGAGGCTGCATCGCCGATCGCCAATACACGATTGCTGGCTACCTTGCGATCGCTATTTCCTAAACTAAAATGACCGGGAATATAGCCAAACGTCGGCTTTTTCCACACCAATTTCTCCAGATCGCAGCGCCGATATTCAGGTAAAATGGTGAAAAAGTCCTCATACATTTCCAGCAACGAACCGGGATTATCCGGATGCACTTGATGGTAATGAAATAGATAGAACGTTAACTCCTGACCTGCACCAGGGAATAACTCCCAAATCAACTGTCTTCCCCGAGAAACATCTCCATGGCTATTCAAAACATCCCCATAATCTGAATCCCAAACCCCTGGTTCAAACCCGCCATCAATCATCGCCCCCACGGTAGGACAGACACTATCAAACGCCCGATTTCCATTCAACTGCCAGGCAATGGGAGAAGCCGTCCCCATGGCATCAATCAGCAGGCGACCTTGCACTTGGGATGTTTCCCCAGTTCCCAAATGCTTTAAAGTTAACCTGACTCCATTATCTGCCACTTCTGCATATTGAAATTCGGTTTCATCCCGAATTTCACCACCAGCTTTCAGTAACTTCTCGCCACAACTGCCCAACAACTTATCCGAGGCCATGGCAATATTCAAGACCTTGGGCGTATGCAAAACTTTGGCTTTCAGATTCTCCGGATTATTACTATCAAAAAACTTATTAAACCCGTCTACATATTCCCGGGCAATTAAGTTTTCAAATTCTTCTTGAGTAAACAATCCTAACTCAATTAACTGGGCGAATTCATCCCTAGAAATATTCCATTCCCGATTCATCCGACCATAGGGCAAACGTTCGACCAATAACACCCGATAGCCTCGTGCTGCCATGAGTGCAGAATGAATGGCTCCTAATGCACCGCCAATATAAATTAAATCGTAGGTATTCTCCTTAGATAAAGGGGTTTCTAAGGGGCGAATGACAGGAGTTGGAATCTGGGGCTTGCGCACATTTTCCCGCCATCGTTTTTCCCACCAATACACCCGGTTGAGGTCATATTCTCCCCTGGGCATTTTCTGGAAATAATGTACCGTTTGTGGATAGTAGGGCGCTAAGGCTTCAAAAATAGACTGTTTGGATAAATCGATTTCTGGGGGTTCCGGGTATTCATGGGGAAATTGTCTCTGAAGCTGGTTTTTTAGGTGATTAATCACTCGTCCCTCTTGGGGAATGGGAGTGTTTGACCAACGGAAGAGTTTGAGGTAAGTGGTGCGCTGAACTGACCAAATGAATATTGACAGAGGGTCTCGTTGAGGGAAATGGAGTCTAAAACCATCTGGAGTGAGGAACTTTTCGCCGATGGGGGGGTCGTACTGCTGCTGTAACCAAGTCAGTACGCTAGAGGTATTGGGTTGGGGAATTTCTAAATAAAGGAGTTCTTGCATCGGTACTTCTACAAAAAATATCTTGACAAAATCAAAAAATATGTTATTATCGCGATTACGTGATTAAAATAATGTTACAAAATTTTACATTATTCTCACGATCTCTTCAACTGATTAAAACGGATTCAGATAACGATGAACTACCCGATTCCACAGCATTCTCAAGATATCATAGCCTTGCGCCACAAGCCTGTAGATGAGGAAGTCGTGGCAGCGGCGATCGCCGGAGTCATTAATATTTCCCGTTCCCAAGGTCAATCCTTAGACGATCTCAAGGAAGAAATTTTAGCAGATGATGGCTTTTTGGATGCCTCGCAACGCAGTTGGTTAAGTCATGTACTGGCAGAGGCATGGCATTGTTCAGAATTGGGGAAATTATATTAGAACCCCGTATTTAGATAAACTAATAACAGGGAAAAGTAAGGGAGGGCGTTGCAGATCGAGGGAACTCGGTCTGAGGAAAGTCCGGACTCCCGAAAGACCAAACTTGCTGGGTAACGCCCAGTGCGAGCGATCGTGAGGAGAGTGCCACAGAAACATACCGCCGATGGTGCATTAAGCATACAGGTAAGGGTGCAAGGGTGCGGTAAGAGCGCACCAGCAGTATCGAGAGGTGCTGGCTCGGTAAACCCCGGTTGGGAGCAAGGCAGATGGAACGAAGGTTGGTCTTTTACCTGTTCCAGGATTATGAACCGCTTGAGGCATTTGGCAACAAATGTCCCAGATAGATAACTCCCCCCAAGATCTCTTTAGGAATCTTGGAGAACAGAATCCGGCTTATGACTTACTTTTCCCCCTTTTTTGGGGTAAGTTTTGAAGGGATAACTGATGCCACGGAAATCTAAAGGATTGTAATTATTAATTGATCCATGAGCTACTGTCTCAACCCAGAGTGTTCGCAACCCCAAAATCCACTATCTACCCAATTTTGCCTCAATTGTGGGTCAGCACTGCGGTTGCTGAAAGGACGCTATCAGGTGATGCGATTAATTTCGAATACCAGTGGATGCGCTCGCACGTACTTGGGTCTGGATCGGGAACGGGGGGAGGCAAAATGTGCGATTAAACACTTGGTTTCCCTGCCGGACTTACAAGGGAATGCGGCTCTGTATGAAAAGGCGATCTCCCTGTTTGAACAGGAAGCCGAACGGCTGACGAATCTGGATGCCCATCCCCAAATCCCCAGTTTATGGGACTTTTTCCAAGAAGAGAACCAACGCTATTTAGTCCAAGAGTTTATCCCTGGACAGAATTTAGCCCAATGTTTGCAGCAAAATGGCCCGTTTACAGAGGCTCAAATTAGGAATCTACTCCAAGGACTCTTACCGGTACTGCAATTTATCCATAATCGTCAGATTATACACCGGGATATTAAACCGGCAAACCTGATGCTCCGACAGGGGCTAGAATCAGCTCCGGAAGGCTTTGTCCTGATTGATTTTGGTATTTCTAAGCAATTGGCCCAAACGGCGATCGCGCAAACGGGAACGGTCGGGATTGGCACGCAAGGCTACGCCCCCTTGGAACAGATGCTCACAGGTAAAACCTATCCAGCCAGTGACTTATATAGTTTAGGGGTAACCGGTTTATGTCTGTTAACGGGAGTGGAACCTGATCGCCTCTATGATCCCAGTCAAGGACGCTGGTTATGGCGCGAAACCCAATTACAGGGGAATCCCATCAGTGAAAACCTGGGGGGAATTTTGGATAAACTGACTCAGGTGGCGATCGGCGATCGCTATCAATCTGCCCAAGCAGCCCTCAATGACCTCAACAGTAGTCCCTATAACCTGCCCACGATTACTCAACCTTCAGAAGACGATCCCGAATTCCTGGACGCACCGCCCCTAGTTGTGGCTAAACTGGGGCCAGCTAACTATCGCACTCTGAATGAAGCGATTAAAAACGCCCTTCCTTATACGATCGTTAAAGTCCGTGCCGGTTTTTATGCTGAAAGCTTACGAATTGATAAACCCTTACAAATTATGGGTGAAGGAAATAAGGAAGATATTATTATCGAGAGTCAATTGGCCCCTTGCGTGCGAATGGAAGGCGATCGCGCCCTGATTCGGGGTGTAACCTTTCACTACCGCAACTGGACACAAATTCACCGCGCCGATCGCCTCGGTCGCTTCATGGGTCAACGTCTCCATAGTCCCTACGCCATCTCTATCACCCATGGCAACCTCACCCTGGAAGAGTGTACTATTCACGGGAGTGGACTGGCTAATATTTACATCAAAGGAAAAAATACGAACGCCACTCTACGTCGATGTGAAGTGACTGGAGATTCCCAATATGGAGTTTGGATGACACAAGATAGCCGCTCTAGCCTAGAATTTTGTCAGATTTATGGCCAGACGATTGGTGTTAAAAGCGATCGCCATGCTGAAGCGAACTTAGAACATTGCCAGATTTCCCAAATGACTGGCGAGGGGATTCTAGTGTCTGAAGCCGGTCACGGTAGTGCGTCCTTCTGTGAGATTTTCCAAAATGGTGGGCGAGGTGTACACATCAAAAAACAAAGTAATCTGAGTTTGAAACAATGCCGGTTATATGGCAACCAAAAACAAGGGATTTATGTTACTTCTAATGGTGCAGGACCCATCGAACAATGCGACTTGAGAGGGAATGAAGGCGGCCCATGGTGGATTGCTCCCCGGTGTGCAGTAGCTCGTCGCGGTAATATTGAAACCTAATCAGAACGTGAGATAATATTGGCGATTACTTGAAAGCGTAGTTTAAGATATTCACAGAAAATCCATCAGTTGACTTGATGTTTCATGCTTAACTCTTTAGCTACCCCAAGTAGCGGTATTCGTTTCGTATTCAGCCTGTTGATGGCGATCGGTCTTCAGACAGCAGCTCAGGCCCAATCAGCAATTTATAATCCCAAGCCATTACCTACGAGCAATGAAATTACTGATACCCTCTCGCAAAAGGATATTCCCACTGGCCAAGGGGGATTTGCACGCGATTACATGGTCAATTTGAATGAAGGGGATAATGTAGTCGTTGACCTGCATTCCGATCAGTTTGATACCATTGTCACCCTACTGGGTGATGATGGCACCACCATTGCTGAAAATGATGATGGCCCTGATGGCAGTACCAATTCCCTGCTCTTTGCCCGGATTACCAAGTCAGGGACGTATATTGTACGGGTACGTGCCTTTGGTGAAACGGCTGGAGGTCAGTTCAACTTGAAGTTAACTCGCTTACGTCCGATTTAGGATAGAAGGGAAAGGCGATCGCCTTTCCCTCAGAATTTTTTCCTCAGGGTATTGACAACTAAAAGAATTTAGTGTTAGCTTAGTAAAGCATTCAAAATAAGCCGGGATAGCTCAGTCGGTAGAGCAGAGGACTGAAAATCCTCGTGTCGGCGGTTCAAGTCCGCCTCCTGGCATTCAAAAACATACGAGTATACCATTCTTTCACAGCCGACACGAGGATTTTCAGTCCTCTGCTCACACATATTTCACACAAACTCACCATAGCATCCCCAAAGTGAATGGGTAAAAGATAGGTCAAGTGAAATAGAAAAAAATATGGATGAAAGCATTGCCATAGAATTTCATCAATAAACCAATCACATGACCATCACATAAGCATCACATGACCATCACATAAGCATTCCCTATGGATAAAGAGAGAGTCATAAGGTGTGCTAAAATAGATATATATCCAAGCTGGAGACCCAACTAGGGTAACCAAAGAAGATATATATCCATCGACACTCCATGGGCTGGCATGATCGGAGAAGAAAATTAAGGGTGACAAGCAGGACATATATCAATTGACTCGCCTTGACCCGGCATGATCGGAGAAAAGAGCCAACAGACTCCAGCCAATTGCATTCCTCCAAGGGTATTAACTTTGGTAATACCCTTCCACTCAGAAGGAATATTTTTCCACAACTTAGCCCTAGAAGTTTTGAGAGAGTCAGGATAGAGAATACCCACAACATCTGTTGCCACCCATTCAGGAACTTCAGGTATTGATCGGTACAGCGAAGAGCTAGCTCTCATGAGCAGCCATCTACTTCGCTCTATCCTCTGCACTTAATTGCTTTGTCGCTGGAATTGTTATAAGGATACCAAATTCGTTTTAATTGGTTTGTCGCCCTTAAAACCCATACCTGAAAAGCGTTCTAGCCATCCCCAGAAATACGCAATTCAGAGATGGCACGGTATCCGTTATTCTCTCCGTTCTAGTTCGTCAGAGCGATAGTGGTAAGTTCCATTCCAATCCTCCTCCATTGCTCCTATCTTCACCTGGCTTCCCC